>NZ_QKRS01000001.1:308757-566324 GCF_024261405.1 Pseudomonas sp. FBF18
GGCTCGCGAGCCGTAGCGCCGGTCTGCTGCACACCGGCGCTACACTGGCCGCGACCACTCAGATGGCCTGCGCATGCTGGCCGTGCACGAAGTGATACGGGGAGCGCGTTTCACGCGGTTGCGGGCCTAGAAACTCCAGCAGCACCTCGCGGGTGTCGCGGCAGGCCGCCTTGTGTTCCATGTCCAGGAAATGGCCGGCGCTGCGAATCGGCCTGAAGTGGCTGTGGCGCACGTGCCGGGAAAATTGCCGGGCGTCGTGGGCAGTGGTGTATTCGTCCCATTCACCGTTCATGAACAGCACCGGAATGTCGATCGCCTGTGCGGCCCGCAGGGCCCGCCCAAGGTCGTGATCCAGCACCTGATGGATGTGGAAGTGCATCTGCGCATACTCATGCTCGGCCAGGCTGCTGACGTGGCGATGATTGAAACGCTTGAACAGCGAGGGCAGGTGCTTGCCGATGGTGTCGTTGACCAGTTTGCCCATCTGCTGGCGGTCGCAGGTGCGCAGGTAGTGCGAGCCGCGCTCCAGGTAGTCGCGCATCGGTTCGTTGATCACCGGCGAGAACGAGCTGACCACGGCCTTGCGAATGCGCCGCGGCTTGCTGGCCAGTGCCAGCAGGGTGCAGGCACCGCCCCATGAAAACGACATCAGGTGGTCGGCGGCGAAGTGGTCGATCAGTTCCAGAAGGATCCGGCCTTCGGTTTCCTTGGTCAGCAGGTGGTCGTTGCGGTTGTGTGCCCGGGACTTGCCCGAGTAGGGCTGGTCGTACAGCACGACGTTGAACTGCGGATGCAGGTTGCGCACCGTCTGGGCGAAAGACGCTGTGGTGGCGAGCGAGCCGTTGATCAGGATGATCGTCTTCTCTGCGGCGTCCGCGCGATAGAACTCCGTGTAAACCCGGTACTGACCCTGTATATCCAGCACAGCAATTTCTGGCCTCATGTCATCGACTCCTGGCGCAAAAAGGGTATCCGTGCAAGCAAGCTTGCCCGGTCTTCATGACAGGTAGGCATACGCCTTGAAATGAAACGAGGGGCCCTGTGTCGATCCGTTGCCGGCTGGTCGACGGGTATTGTTGTTAGGTGGGCAATCTGCCGGACGCCAGCGCTTCGGGGCGCCGGTCACCTGCAGAAAGGTGCCTTGGACTGCGTTCGTGACCGATTGGTCACATGCAGACTGACGGTTGGATTCAAGCAGGCGCCCGGCCAACCCGCAAGTGCCGTTGGCGCAATCGATGATTTTTTTGCCGAGCGGTCGTGGCGTCAGATGGCCAGGATTTCATCCTGGCTCAGCGCACGGTATTGCCCCGGGGCCAGCTGCGGGTCCAGGTGCAGCGGGCCCATGCGCTCGCGGTGCAGGCGCGTGACCTTGTTGTCGAAGAAGCCGAACATGCGTTTGACCTGGTGATAGCGCCCCTCGACGATGCTCAGGCGCGCGCTGTGGCTGCCCAGCAGGGTGAGCTCGGCGGGGAGGGTGGTGAGGTTTTCGAAGGCGAAGTAGATGCCCTGGCCAAAGGTTGGCGCATAGGCGTCGGTGATCGGCTGCTCGGTCTCGACGTAGTAGGTTTTCGCCAGCCCTGTCTTGGGCTGGGTCAGGCGACGTGACCACTGGCCATCGTTGGTCAGCAGCAGCAACCCGGTGGTGTTGAAGTCCAGGCGCCCGGCGATGTGCAGGTCGTTCCGGTCGGGTTCGTCGAGCAGGTCGAGCACGGTGCGGTGCTGCGGGTCGACGGTGGCGCTGACGCAACCCATCGGCTTGTGCAGCATCAGGTAGCGCGGTGCACGCCCGGCTTGCAGCACCTGCTGGTCGACCTCGACACGGCTGAACTCGCGTACCTCATGGTGCGGGTCGGCGATGGCCACGCCATCCACCCGCACCCGTCGTTGCACCAGCAGCAGGCGCACCTGCTGGCGGTTGAAACATGGCAAGTTGCTGAGAAAACGGTCGAGGCGCATGGCGGTTGGGCGTACAGAGGTGGGCGCGCAGTCTAACGGTTCGGCGCAGGCTTGGCTGCCTGCAATCGGGCATCGACCTGGGCGCATCGCGGGCACAGGCAGGCACTGTTGCGCAAATGCGCCGGCAGCGCTTCGAGCACGCTGGGATCGATCTGCACGCTGTAGCACCAGCAGGCCTGGGTGGCGCTGCGCGGGTCGGCGAGGCTGCACTGGTTGCTGGCGCCGCAGGCGGGGCACAGGCGGGTATCGTTCATGGTGGTGGCTACCGGGGGCGACGTTTTACAGTTCCGAGCAGACGCGATTGCGTCCACCCTGTTTGGCGCGGTACAGCGCATCATCGGCGCGGGCGATCAGGGTGTGCAAGGTATCGTCGGACCGATGGGCGCTCAAGCCGATGCTCACGGTCAGGTCGAGCACCTTGTCGGCATAGCCGAAGGCCAGTTGCTCGGTGCGCAGGCGAATCTTTTCGGCAACCGCCCGTGCGGCGTCGGCGTCGGTGTTCTTGAGCAGCACGAGAAACTCCTCGCCGCCCCAACGACAGATGATGTCGGTATGGCGCAGGCAGCTTTCCAGGATGCGCGCGAACTGACGCAGCACTTCGTCGCCGGCCAGATGGCCGTGGGTATCGTTGAGGACCTTGAAGTGGTCCAGGTCGAGCAGCAGTGCCACCAGTGGCATGGGCTCGCGCTCGGTGTCGAGCAGGGCCTGTGCCGCCAGCAGGTCGAAGGCGCGTCGGTTGGGCAGGCCGGTCAGGCTGTCGATTGTTGCCAGGGTCTGGATGTTGTCCTGATGGCGACGGATCATCGCATTGAGCAGCGACAGCACCACCAGGGTGATCATCGCGCAGATCACCAGGTTCATGTACAGCGACTGGCGTGCACTGTCCAGGGCCGTGCCGTCGCGCTTGTCGACGAACAGGTACCAGTCGAGCTCGGGGATCAGGCGCACATTGAGAAAGTGGCTGTGCCCATCATGGTTGTATTCGCGGTTGCCCTCCACCGGCACGGGCATTTTCTGCTGCAGGTCGGCCAGCGCTGGCACCTCGCGCAGCGTGAGCCCGCTGTGTACGCCTTCGGGGCCGCCGGCAGACCCGGTGAGCACGATGCGACCGCTGGCATCGACGAAATACACCGTACGCTGATAGCGCAACTGGTAGTCGCTCAGGCGCCTGATCACCGCTTCGACCGTCAGCCCGACGCCAGCCGCGCCGATGAACCTGCCCTGGTAGTCGAACACCTTGTAGTTGATGAAGACGGTGGGCTTGTCCTGGTTGGCCATGTCCAGGTCGACGTTGATCTCGTAGGGCGTGTCCATCGCCTTGACGCGTGCGTACCAGCGGTCACGCTCGGTGCGCGGGTCGACATGCTTGAGTACGCCCTTGGCCTGGTAGTAGATGCCGCTGGCCTCGGAGACAAAAAACGCCGTGTAGGCATTCTGATGCGCCATCACTTCATTGAGGTAGCGGGTGATGGGCATCGGGTCCTGTTCGCCGGCCAGGGCCCAGTCACGCAGGAAGGTGTTCTGGGCCATCATCGAGGCGATCACCACCGGGCGCACCAGGTCCCGCTGGATTTCGGAGTAGACGGTATCGGAGGTCAGCGGCAGCTCGGTGTTGATGATGTTGTCGCGGATCTCGCTGCGCGAGGCAAAGTAGCTGAGCAGCGACGTGGCCAGAAAGCCGCAGCCAAGCAACAACAGCAATGCCAGCATCAACGAGCGTTGCGAGAACAGGGCGTAACGAAGCGGCATGGCAGATCCGTGGCGGGTACCGATGCGTCTTATTCTAGAGGGGCGCGCAGAAAATAACTGGACGATTTTCAGGGGTATCGGCCTTGTCACAATTTATTTCAAAAAACGCACGGCACGTCGATTCGGTGGTCTTAGCCTATGTCGATGAACGCTTGCCGATCGACGCCGACCAGCGCCGCTGGGATGTGCAGTTCAGCGGTCCGGGAGGCCGCCATGTATCGCCGACTTTTGCTGATTGTTGTGCTGGGTGTGCTGACCACCGCCTGTGCTCCGTATTACGGTGGCCAGGGCTACTACCGCAGTGATGTGTACACCGTGGACCGCTATGAATACCGTGGTTACGACCGTGGTTATCCCTATAACAGGGGGTACTACGTGGTGCCGCAGCCTCGCTATTACGCCCCCGCGCCGCGTTACTACCGCCCGGCGCCCGTGCCTCAGTACCGCCCGGTACCGGGGCATGGCTACTACAATGTGCGCCCCGCCCCAGGGCGTTACTACCAGAACCCGCGCTATGGTCAGGGGCAGCAGTGGCATCAGGGGCGGGACAATGACCATGGGCGCGATCATGGGCGTGACCGGGGTCGCAGCGACAACGGCTGGGGCGATCGCAACTCGCACCGGTGAACATCGCATTCGCTGGCTTCACACAAGGTCAGCCAGCGGATGCCGCCCCTCCCATGCCTTGCTGAAGTGCGCCTGCACCACTGCCTGGGGGACCTGAGCAACTTCCTGCCAATGCCAATGCGGCGTCTGGTCCTTGTCCACCAGGCGCGCGCGTACCCCTTCGCTGAACTCCGGATGCCGGCAGCAGTTCAGGCTCATCGCATATTCCATCTGCAGCACCTGCCCCAGCGACAGGTAGCGCGCCCGCGCGATCTGCTGCCACACCAGGTGCGCGGTCAGCGGGCAGCCTTCGGTGAGGGTGCGTGCCGCCTTGGCCAGGACCTCGTCGTCGTGCATGCGCCACTGTGCAATCGCCCGCCAGGCACAGGCCGGGTCGCTGACGTCGAGCAGCGCGTCGATCTGCGCCCGGCGTGGCAGCCATCGGGCCGGCGGCAACTCGGCCAGCGCCTGCTGCTGCAACGCCTTGAGCAGGCTGTTGAGCTGCATCGCGGTCTGCTCCTGCCAGTTCAGTTGCAACAGCCCTTCAATCAGCTCGTCCTGCTGGTTTTCGCCCATGAAGCGGTCCGCCAGGCCCAGGTCCAGTGCATCGCGTGCATTGATCGGCGCGCCAGTCAGCCCAAGGAACAGGCCGAGACGCCCTGGCAGCCGGTTCAGAAACCAGCTGGCGCCCACGTCCGGGTACAGGCCGATACTGATTTCCGGCATCGCCAGGCGGCTGCTCGGGGTCACGATGCGTACCGTGCTGGCCTGCAGCAGGCCCATGCCGCCGCCCAGCACATGCCCGTGCCCCCAGCACAGCAGAGGCTTGGGGTAATGGTGCAGGTCATAGTCGAGCCGGTACTCGGCGGCGAAGAAACGCGCCGCCAGCGGCGGCACTTCACCAGGCTGTGCGCGGCACGCCTCCACAAGACTGCGCACATCGCCCCCCGCGCAGAACGCCCGGTCACCCAGCCCGCGCAGCAGCACGCAGACGATGCCGTCATCCTTGGCCCAGCTTTGCAGGTGGGTGCTCAACTGCTCGATCATCGGCAACGACAGGGCGTTGAGCGACTGGGGCGCATCCAGGCTGGCAACGCCGATGCGGGCGCCATCGACGCCGGTGAGTACTTCGAACGCTACGGCCATGGGCCACCTCACTGCGGTTATCCCGACAAGTATGGCTACTGTCAGCGATCATGCCGGTCGCCGGTCGGATCGATTGACAAGCGCTGGCAGCTTTCCTAGTGTCCGCCCCCATTGCCTACGGGAGTGCCCATGACCAACGATGACCGCATCAAACTCGAACCGAGCTGGAAAGACGCTCTGCGCGGCGAATTCGAACAGCCCTACATGCAGCAACTGCGTGAGTTCCTGCGTCAGGAATATGCGGCCGGCAAGGAGATCTATCCCCCGGGGCCGCTGATCTTCAATGCGCTCAACTCCACACCGCTGGACCAGGTCAAAGTGGTGATTCTGGGGCAGGACCCCTACCACGGCCCGGGCCAGGCACACGGCCTGTGCTTCTCGGTGCAGCCTGGGGTGCCCGCGCCGCCGTCGCTGGTGAACATCTACAAGGAGTTGCAGCGCGACCTGAACATCCCGATCCCGAACCACGGCTACCTGCAGAGCTGGGCCGAACAGGGCGTGCTGCTGCTCAATACCACCATGACCGTGGAGCGCTCGATTGCCGCGTCGCATGCCAAAAAAGGCTGGGAGTCGTTCACCGACCGCATCATCCAGCTGGTCAGTGAGCGCCAGCCCGCCACCGTGTTCCTGTTGTGGGGCAAGCATGCCCAGAGCAAGTCTGTGCTGATCGACGGTACCAAGCATCTGGTGCTCAAGTCGGTGCATCCTTCACCGTTGTCGGCCTACCGTGGCTTCATCGGCTGCGGGCATTTCAGCCGGGCCAACAAGTTTCTGGAACAGCACGGGCTGGCGCCGGTGCAGTGGGCGCTACCGGCGCTGGGGGCGTGAAGACCTAGTATTTCTGTCAGTTTCGCGAAGTCTGGCCTTGCCTTAGATTTGATCCAAGACCCGTTCAGTTGGCACCCGCCAGCACTGTTGCTCTTGGATCTATTCAGGTAGGGGCAGTAATGACAAAAATTACACAGGACCAAGGTGCGGCCGGCCTCACCGCTGCCGATACCGATGGTGAGAATACACTGGCGCTTCAGGTTGTGCGTGTTCTAGGCCTGATGGAGTTGCGTGCGGATGAGGAGGGCGTCCCCACGTTGTCCCAAGCCGCGCAAACATCGCGGTTGCGGTTAGAGATTGACAAGTGGGGCTACTACGAAACTGAGTACGCAGATCTGGTCGACAAGGGTTACTCGCCTCCTGAAGTTGTCTTTCAGGCGCTCTGGAATGGCGAAGAGATCGGCGAGCCCGTTACAAAGACAATGGTCAAGGACCCTGCCGGTCTTTTCCCGTTGGTACTGGAGATGCCTCAGTTCTTGTTACAGGCGGAGGGGGTCGCAAGGGTCAGCTACAGACGTTGGATCAAATACATCGACAACAAGAGTACAGCGGATCCTCAACTGATCCGAATCGACAGAACTGCACCTAACTTCCAGAACCCCTGCCCACTGCTGGGGCCTGACAAGAATGTTGCTGTCATCGACCAGGCCTATCTGGACCTCAATGATCAGCGCGCCATCTTTTTTCTGGACCGATGGACTGATGTCCGCCTCGATGATGAGGTATTGCTGTTCCTGGTGCCAGTCGATGAAGTGGGCAGCCCCAGCGAGCCGATTGCTATACAAAAGGTTGATGTCGCCAACAAGATGCTTGATCCCTTTCCTGCCTCTATCCCAGCAGAGCGCTTGAAAAACGGTTTCTACAGGTTGTTCTGTCGGCTCAAAGACCGCACTGGCAACATCGGGCCACCTTCGATCCTGCTGCCAGTAAAGGTCAGCCTTGGTGGAGGCATTCAGTTGCCACCACCGTCTGTGCCACTCGCCGCCGATGGGCTGGTAGACCTGGAGGACGCGCGCCAGCCCGTTAAGGTGCGTATTCCCTTCATCGAGGCAGCTCTTCCAGGCGATGTATTACAGGCGTACTGGAACGGCCACGCCCTGCAACCAGTCACGGTGGGGGAAAACCAGGCCTGGCCCATCGATGTGCCCGTGCCCTGGCTGGTCATCACCCAAGACGGTTTTGTCGGGCCTGTTCAGCGCCGTGTTTACTACACGGGGATTCGGTCTGGCGCCCCCCTCGATTCGCCCTATGTGGATGTCTGGCTCGACTTGCGCGTAGCAGGTCCTGATCCCATCGGGCCAGCCCCTGAGAACCCTCGGCTGAAGCGTGTCGTGATCAAGGGAGTGGGCGGCGACAACCAGCTTGGCCTGGGCGATGTAGACCTGCCTGTGACTGTAGAGGTGCCTTTATACGAAATGCCGCATGCGGGTGAAATTCTCGAGTTGTATTGGGGGGCTTTGGGTCGTGTTGTGGCCACCTACATGGTGAAGTCAGGAGACGTGGCGGGTCAGGTGGTAAGGTTCACACCGGTTGATTACGAGGTGGTACGCCAGGGCGGTTTTGGCTCAGTGCCTGTCTTCTACACCACCTTCAATGGCGTCAATCGCCAGCGTGCGCCGATTACACCGGTCGACGTGATAGACGGCAGTCTCGGTACGTTCGAGGAACTGGTGGCGGACCCACCTCATGTCAGCTTGTGGGGGTGGATCAATTGCGAATCCATCCTAGTGAAAAAAACGTCAGTCAAACAGCCAGACAAGTATCGCGATGCCTTGCTGTTTCACGTGCCCGGCGGGCAAGCCAATCTGGCCCTGAACGACCGCATCGAATTGAGTTGGCAGATGTGCCGATCATTGAATGGTCAAACGCCAATTTCCCCGGTTTATTTTTTTCCACCGTTCGACGTCGATAAACCTGAGTATTTGATCAACGGTATTGATTTACGCATGGACCGTATTCAGTCGCTGATTGTAGATGAACTTAGGAAGCCGATAGAGGGTGTGCCGCCGACCTTGCTGGAAGGGTCGGTGTGGGTGGGCTACAGAGTGCGCAAGCCTGATGGGCGATGGGGCGAATCACTGAGCAGTTGTTACGGTGTTTCCTTGGTCAGGGGCGGTGGAACAATGTGTGTGGTGAATTAGCTGCGTTAATTAAATGGCACATTGTGCATTCTCGGTGTGCAGAGTTTTTAGTTCTAGTGTGAAATTTACACAGGCATTTGTCTAGGTAAAGGCAAGGGGCGTTGCTGTGTGTGCAGTGCGCAACAACGCTTTGGTAGTGTGACGCGCTTCAATACTCAGTTGGTGTTGGGGTTAAATAGCGACGCCTTTAGTCGTGGGGTCGCAGATCATTTCCTTCGTGGGTGGAGATTATCATGGGCACAATTGAAGATGTCAAAGGTGTTGGCAAGGAAGTACTGACTCGTGACGAGCAGTTGCAGGTTGCGGCTGCGCAAAGAGCCGAACTGGATGCGCGTAATGAAAAAATTCGCGCTGAGCGTGAAAAATCAGGCGGTAGCAAGGTGGGAGTCGTTGTAAAACCCGGGCTAAGCTCATTTGGCGTGATGGGGGTGGGGGGGCTGGCAGACGAGTTCAAATTTGCCAACGGGGTGTTGGATGAAATCAATGATGGGCGCTCCAATACGTTGAAGGCGGATGCTTATCTGGAAACCAATGACCAGAACAATTACGTGACACTTCAAATCCCGAAGTGGGAGCGAACCACAGAGGACGAGCAGTATGAAGGTGAAAGTGATGATGAGGTTCGTCTGATTCTCAATGGTAAGGATTGGGACTATGAAAAAAATGGTGAGACGCCTTTCAGTCTGCCGTTCCCTATCGATGAAGGTCAGGCGTTTCCGATCGATGTTCAGTTGACGCCGCGCATGCTCGAAAAGTTGGCGTCTGGCATTAATTCCATCAGTTACTTTGTGACCAACAATGGTGTGGGTAACCGTAATGAATCGCTCGAGCAACTTTTTTATATCGACCGTACCCCACCCTCGCCGAACGTCGATCCGCAACCGCTGGGGCTGCCAGCGGGGATTACTGAGCCAGGTGTAATCAGCAAGGAATACCTGGATGCCAACACGACTGTCACCCTGCCCGTACCGGATTACCCGGCCGCGTGGGAGGGGGACACCATCCAGGTGTACGAGTTTGGCACGGATATCATCATTTATGAGGGCGTGCTCTGGCCGGAGGGAGACCCGGAGCGTGCGCTAGGCGTTCCTGTATCCTCTGCCGCTCTGTTGGCATTGGGTGCTGGCCCCAAGCAACTGGTTTTCAAGTTGAAGGATCGCACTGGCCTTTCCTCGGGCACGTCACGGGTGCGGCCTATCTCGATTCAACTCGCGCCTCGGCCCGCCAGGCTTCAAGCACCCTTGGTACCGCAAAGCCCAATCGACCGCGAGGATGCTCGTCGGGGTGTAGCAATCAATATTCCATCCTATGACAACTCCAACCCCAACGATGACATCGAAGTCACCCTGGAGTCGTCCAATGGTTCGATCACGTTGCCGTTGTTCAAGTACTCCGTCGGTACCACCAGTGTCGGGTGGAGCATCCTGGCTAACCCGGATCCGCGGGGTGTGTATACCGCGAAAGTGACCTACAAGGTGCTACGCGGTACGGATATTGTCGGCCCTTCGCCCATTAATAATGTGCCGGTGGATCTGCGCGTGGTTGGGCCGATCAACCCGGAGGAGCCAGGACCGGTTAACCCTGAGCTGACCAAACTGACGGTGTTCGGGGGTGCAGGGACCAGCCCGGAGAATGAGATTACTACAGCCGATGCCGATAAGCCGGCAAATATTCGATTTACCGTTTATGAAGGAGCCGCCGCCGGCCATATTGTTCACTTTTTCTACAACGGCGTCGAAGTCACGGGTACCAATGCACCACTCACCATCTCGACGGAGGCGGAGGGTGATATTGTCTCGGTAGAACTCCCATGGGAAACGATCAAGGCACTGGGCAATGGTACCTTCCCGACGATGTACCAGGTTTTTGAAAATTCGACGACGACAAACTATCAGCAATCGGTGGATACGGACGTCAACGTCACTGCCAATACCGTCGCAGTGGGTAACTACATCGAGTATGACTACGGCACTATTCCTGCCGCCAAACAAAACAAACGTCCCGGGTCGGCCATTCGTGATACGGGTATCCTGAACTGTCTGACCAAACCGTGGAACGGGGTAAAACTCAAAATCAGGTTTGCGGCTGGGGAAGTGCTGGCCGGCGATATCATTCGTTTGAACTGGGTATTTTACCGTGACGCTCTCGCCACGGTAGAAGCGCCGTCGACCCTATTCGAGATGGATGTGCGCGTGCCGGCGGGGGCGGCGGCCAGGACAGTCAGCTTCACCGTCCCTTATCAGCCGCGTATTTTTGGCGAGGACCTTCCGCCGTTACCGGGTAAACCTCCGCATGTCCCAAACCTAAACGAAGGCGCGATTGTTTGTAACTTCACACTTATTCGCGGCACCGTCACCGGTGTTTCGCCAAAAACAATGGTGCGCTACAGCACAAACGAAGGGGGCGTTGCTTGTTCAGCATGGGGTAACGCGTAACGGTGAATGAATTCGAGGCCGTCGTAGTGCGACGGCCTCGACTCATGAGCGTATCAATGAATCCAGCTGTTGATGTCGAAAATTCCTACATAAAAGACTAGGTTATTTTGCGTAGGATGCGGCGCTTCTGATAGAGCTGGTAGGGGAGTGACTTGCCGGCTTCTGATTACTGAAATAAACAGGAATTCGGATATGCGCACGAGCACGCTTATTATTACACCATTTAAAAAAATAATTGCTGTTACTCAGTGGGCCACGGCACTGTCGATGACACTGGTCAGCCCTCAGATCTTTGCGGTGGTGCTGGATAACCAGACACTCACCATTACTTCACTGGATGCACCGACCGATTACCAACTGGTGAATCAATCACTGTTGATCGTCGATAGTGCACAGACTTTCGGTCTGCGACTCAACCGCTCTGGCTTGAATATTCTAAGCGGAACAGTGACAGCGACCGGCCGTGGTATAGAACTGGCTGATAGCCAGGCCACGATTGCCAATGCTTCCATCACCAGCTCCAGCAACTTCGGCTTGTTGTTGGTACACGGTAGTGGCGTCGGTTCCACTGCCACGGTGACCAACAGTCAGATCACCGGTGCCACCACGGGGGCGCAGGCGACTGCCGGCAGTGTGCTGAATCTTGTGGATTCGAATGTGACAGGGACGGGCCCCAATGCTCATGGCCTGCGTCTGCTCGGCGCAGAAGCCAATGTGACTGGTAGTACAATTACTGGCCAGAATGCCGGCGTGCGCATGAGCCGCGAAGGTGCGGCCAGGCCTGACGCTCCGGTGCTGAGATTGAACAACAGCGTGGTCAGGGGCGTAAATGGCCCAGCCATCCAGGTCGCTTCGAATGCCACCGCGATCATCGAAGTACTCAATGGCTCGACGCTTACAGCCGGCAATGGGGTGATTCTCGATACGGCCATCGGCACCACAACTGACCTCACTGTCGCGTCTTCATCGCTAGAAGGTGATGTCGCCACTGCCGGGGCGACCACGGCAACCTTTACTCAATCCACGCTCAACGGAAATGTGAATGTCAGCGACACGGGCAGCGCCAACCTGCGCTTTGACCAGTCGCGCATTACGGGCGATGTGGTGGCTGCAAGTGGTGGCACGGCGTCGGTGACCCTGAACAACAGCTCTCAGCTCACTGGCCGCCTTGAAAACGTCCAGCAGGTCAATATCAACAACAATTCCAACTGGACGCTGAACGCAGACAACACGGTCGCCAACCTGGCCATGAACGGCGGCCAGGTCACCTTCGGCGACAACGCCACGTTCTATCGTCTGAACGTCGAGAACCTCTCGGGCAATGGCACCTTCGTCATGGCATCGGACTTTTCCAATGGCAACACCGATTTCCTCAATGTCACTGGCAACGCCAGCGGCAGCCATGGCCTGCTGATGGGCTCCAATGGCGCAGACCCTTCCCTGGATAGCCTTAAAGTGGTGCACATGGGCTCTGGCGACGCGCAATTCAGCCTGCTCAACCAGGGTGAACAGGTAGACCTGGGCGCCTACTCCTACAAGCTGGTGCAAAAGGGCGATCAGGATTGGTACCTGGACAGGGAAACCCGCACCATCAGCCCGATGACCCGCACGGTCATGGCCCTGTTCAACACCCCGATCACCATCGCCTACGGCGAAATGACCTCGCTGCGCAGCCGCATGGGGGAGCTGCGTTACAACCAGGGCAAGAACGCCGGGGTGTGGATGCGTGCCTACGGCAACCAGCACAACATTGCCGACGCCTCGTCGGGCGTAGGGTACCAGCAGAACCAGCGCGGGCTGACCTTCGGGGCCGATGCGCAACTGGGCGAAAGCAACTGGACCCTGGGCCTGCTGGCCGGCCACAGCCGCTCGGACCTGAACCTGAGCTACGGCAGTTCGGGCAGCATCGACAGCTACTATGTGGGCGGCTACGCCACCTGGATGGACCCTGAGAGCGGCTATTACGTCGACAGCGTGCTCAAGTACAACCGCTACCAGAATGACGCCAAGGTCGGCCTGAGCGATGGCACCCGCACCAAGGGCGACTACGACACCCACGGCATCAGCGCCTCGGTCGAAGTCGGCAAGCACATCAAGCTCGACGATGGCTACTTCATCGAACCCTTCGCCCAGGTGGCCGCTGCGGCGGTGGCCGGCAAGGACTTCACCCTGGACAACGGCTTCGACGCCAATGGCGATGTCAGCCGCTCGCTGCTGGGCAAGGTCGGTACCACGCTCGGCAAGACCATCTCGCTGGACGGCGACAGCATGATCCAGCCCTATGTGAAGGCTGCGTTTGCCCATGAGTTCGCACAGCGCAACCAGGTGCAGGTGAACAACAACGTGTTCAACAACGACCTGTCCGGTTCGCGCGCCGAGCTGGGCGCAGGGGTTGCCTGGACCGTCGCCAAGGACTTCCAGGTGTACGGCGAGGCTGGCTACATGAACGGCAAGAACATCGAGATGCCGTACAGCTTCAGCCTCGGCGCAAGCTATCGCTTCTGATCAGGCGAGCAGTAGAAAAGAAAAGGAAGCCTCGGCTTCCTTTTCTCGTTTCAGGGGTTGGCGGATGTTCGTTCGCCCGCCCAGTGCCGGAACAACGGCTCGGCCAGAAACAGCACGAACAGCAGGCGCATCACCTGCAGCGCGGTCACCAGCGGTACCGACAGTTGCAGGGTTTCGGCGGTCAGGCTCATTTCGGCGATGCCGCCGGGCATCATGCCCAGGGTCAGCGAGCGCAGGTCCAGCGCCGTCAACGCGCTCAAGGCCCAGGCCGCGAGGCCCGCCAGCAGCATGGTCAGCGCCGTGGCGACCAGGGTACGGCCCAGAAATGACGGCGCGCGACGAAAGAACGCGCGGTTGAAGTGACAGCCCAGGCCGCTGCCGATCAGCCACTGGCCGAGCTGGCTGGCGCCGTCGGGCAGGCCGGTGTGCAGGTTGGCGCCGATGCTGATGCTCGAGGCCACCAGCAGCGGGCCGAACAGCCACGGGTTGGGCTGGCGCAGGCGCTGCCAGAGCAGTGCGGCCAGCACCCCGAGCGGCGCGATCAACGCCAGCCAGTAACCATCCACCGTGCCGGCATGGCTCAACGGTACGCCGTCGCCGAGCAGGAACTTGAACGCTGCGGGCACGCACAGCACGACCGCCAGTACCCGCAGGCTCTGCCCGGCGGCGACGCGGCTGAGCACTGCGCCGTTGCGTGCACCCAGGTTGACCATCTCGCCCGAGCCGCCCGGCATGCTGGAAAAGAACGCCGTGGCCCGGTCTTCACCGGTGCGCAGCAACAGCCATACGCCGATCAGGCTGGATACGCTGGTGATCAGCGCGCCGAAGAAGATCAAGCCGAAATGGCTGGCCACCTGTTCGACCACCTGGGGGGTGAAGTGCAGGCCGATGCCGACGCCGATGATCCACTGGCCGCACTTGCGCCCGTTGGGTATTTCACCGATCTGCCAGGGCGTCAGGCAGCGCACCAGAATCACCGCCAGCAGCGAGCCGACCATCCATGGCAGCGGCCAGCCGACCAGGCTGGCGAGATATCCGCCGGCCAGGCCGACCAGTGGAGTGGCCCACCAGGTGCGCAAGGTGGATTCAGACATCGGCCAGGGCACGACGCTGGGCGCTGCGGCGGCGCCAGATACGCAGCAACGGCAGGGTCAGCATCAACGCGACCATCGCCCACACCCCAAGGCTGATCGGGCTGGCCCACAGAATCTCCAGTTCACCGTTGGAGATCGACAGCGCCCGGCGCAGGTTCTGCTCCATCAGCCCGCCGAGAATGAAGCCCAGCAGCAGCGGCGACAGCGGGAAGTCCAGCTTGCGCAGGATGTAGCCGAAGATGCCGATGCCGATCATCAGGAACAGGTCGAAGGTGGTGGCATGCACCGCATACACGCCGATCGCGGTGATGATCGCGATCACCGGCACCAGCGCCCAGTTGGGCACCGACAGGATGCGGGTGAACAGGCGCACCATGGGGATGTTGAGGATCACCAGCATGATGTTGGCGATGAACAGCGAGGCGATCAGGCCCCAGACGATATCCGGCTGCTGTTCGAACAGCAGCGGGCCGGGGGTGATGTTGTACAGGCTCAAGGCACCGATCATCACCGCCGTGGTACCCGAGCCCGGTACGCCCAGGGTCAGCATCGGCACCAGGGCGCCGCAGCAGGAGGCGCCGATGGCAGTTTCCGGAGCGGCCAGGCCGCGCTTGTCACCCTTGCCGAAGGTGCCGCTGGCACCGGCCAGGCGTTTTTCGGTCATGTACGCCACGGCGCTGGCCAGGGTCGCACCGGCCCCGGGCAGCACGCCCATGAAGAAGCCGAGCAGGCCGCAGCGGATGTTCACCACGAACACCGAGGCGGCTTCCTTGAGGTTGAACAGCATGCGTCCGGTGGCTTCCACGGCCTTGTGCCCGTGGTGGGTCTTTTCCAGCAGCAACAGGATCTCGCTGATGGAGAACAGGCCCAGCACCAGCACCACGAACTGGATGCCGTCGGTGAGGTGGATGCTGTCACCGGTGAAGCGGTACACACCGCTGTTGGCGTCGATGCCCACGGCTGAAAGGAATAGCCCGATCAGGGCGGCGATGAAGGTCTTGAGCGGCTTGTCGCCGGCCATGCCGCCCAGCGCCACGATGGCGAACACCATCAGCACGAAATACTCCGCCGGGCCGAAGGCGATCGCCCACTTGGCCAGCAGCGGGGCGAACAGCACCATGCCGCAGGTGGCGATGAACGCACCGATGAACGAGCTCCAGGCCGACAGCGACAGCGCCACCCCGGCCAGGCCCTGGCGAGCCATGGGGTAGCCGTCCAGGGTGGTCATCACGGTGGAGGCTTCACCGGGGATGTTGAGCAGGATCGAGCTGATGCGCCCGCCGTATTCGCAGCCCAGGTACACCGCGGCCAGCAGGATCAGCGCCGATTCCGGCGGCAGGCCCAGGGCGAACGCGATGGGGATCAGCAGCGCCACGCCGTTGATCGGGCCCAGGCCCGGCAGCAGGCCGACCACCGTACCGATCAGGGTGCCGCACAGTGCAGTCACCAGGTTGTAGGGGCTCAGGGCGACGCCGAAGCCCTGGCCGAGGTAGCTGAAAGTATCCATGTCAATTCTCCAGAACGTCGAGCAGGCCCAGGGGCAGGGGCACATCCATGGCGCGGTCGAACAGCAGGTACAGGGCGATGCTCATCAATCCGACGATGACCGCACTGGGCAGCCAGCGTCCGCCGTACAGGCGCGCCATGGGGATGCCGATCAGCGTGCTGCTGAGGATGAAGCCCAGGGATTCGAAGGTGGCGGCGAACACCAGCAGCAGGCCGGTGCACAGGCCGATCTTGATCAGGCTGGCGCGGTCCAGCTCTGGTTCGTCGTCCTTGCGCACGATGGGCGTGGGACGGATCGCCAGGTAGAGCAGGGCGATGGCCATCAGGCCGAGCATCAGCAACGGATAGGCGCGCGGGCCGACCGGTTCGTAGGAGAAGGCGGCCTGGTAGGGCCAGGCCATGACGGCCAGTGCGGCGCAGGCGGCCAGCAGGGTCAGGGCGAAAAGGCGTTGCAGGATCATGGGGGAATCCTCGAAGGGCAAACCTGCACCCGTAGGAGCCGGCCTTGCCGGCGAATGACGCGCCACCGACCTGGCGGGACCGCGGTGATCCGCCGGCAAGGCCGGCTCCTACAGGTGAAGCGATGGATTACTGGATCAGTCCGAATTCCTGGGCCAGTGCCTTGTAGTCCGCTACCTGCTGCTTCACATACACGTCCAGCGCTTCACCGGTCATGGCGAACGGGAACAGCTCGCGCTGGTCACGCAGCTTGTCGAATTCATCCGAGGCCAGCAGCGTGTCGAACGATGCCTTCCACCAGGCGTAGTCCTCGTCGCTCACCTTCGGCCCCAGGTAGAACCCGCGTACTACTGGCCAGACGATGTCGTAGCCCTGTTCCTTGGCGGTAGGGATGTCCTTCATCTCGGGCTCGTCCAGGCGTTCGGGGGAGAACACCGCCAGCAGGCGCATGTCGCCGCTCTGGATGTGCGGCATCGAGTCGGAGATGTCCGTGCTGCCCACCTGGATGTGCCCGCCCAGCAATGCGGTGGCAATCTCGCCACCGCCTTCCAGTGCCACATAGCGCAGGTCGCGCGGGTTGATGCCGGCGGCCTTGGCAATCAGTGCGGTCTGCATCCAGTCCTGGCTGCCAACGGTGCCGCCCGAGCCGATCACCACCTTGCCAGGGTCTTTTTTCAGTGCCGCCACCAGGTCATCGAGGGTCTTGTAGGGCGAGTCCTTTTTCACCGCGATGGCGCCGTAGCTGGTGCCTACCGCTGCCAGCCAGCGCACTGCGTTCTCGTCGAAGCGGCCGAACTTGCCCTGGGCCAGGTTCAGCAGCGAACCGCTGGACCACGCCACCAGCGTGCCGGCGTCGGCCGGGCGCTGGGCCACCACCGCGTTGTAGGCCACCGCGCCGACTCCGCCGGGCATGTAGGTGACGCGCATCGGCTTGCTCAGGATCTTCTCGTTGAGCAGCGCGCTCTGCACCAGCTTGCAGGTCAGGTCAAAGCCGCCGCCGGGCGAGGCCGGAGCAATGCACTCGGGGCGTTTGGGTTCGGCGGCCAGCACGTTGCCGGCCAGCAGCAGGCAGCCGGTGGCCAGGGCGATCTTGCGCAGTGAAAAAGTCATCGTCAGTCTCCGTGAACATTGTTGTTATGGGCGGATTACCAAAGCGCCACGCTGTAGCTCACCAGCAGCCGCACTTCGTCGGCGTCGCGGGAGAAGTTGGAACGGAAGGTGGCGTTACGCAGGCGCACGGCGACGTTCTTCAGGGCGCCGCTCTGTACCACGTACTTGAATTCGGTATTGCGCTCCCACTCCTTGCCTTCGCCACCGCCGGCGCGGCTGACGTTGTCGCCACTGAGGTAGCGGCTCATGAAGCTCAGGCCGGGTACGCCGAGCTTGGCGAAGTCGTAGTCGTAGCGCACTTGCCAGGAGCGCTCGTCGGCCTGGGCGAAGTCGTTGATCTGCACGAAGTTGACCAGGTAGGGGTCGGCGCCATCGACGTAGGGGAAGGCGCTGTCGCCCGACAGGCGCTGGTAGCCGGTGCTCAGCTTGTGGCCGCCGAGGGCATAGCTGAACAGGCTGCCAAAGGCGGTGTTGTCGATCCTGCCGCCGCGGGCCTGGCCCTGGTCGCCGCTGAACGCCACACGCACATCGGCGCCGAAGGTGCCCGGGCCGAACGGCTGGGTCGCGAGCAGGCCGACGAAGTGCTGGCGGTACACGTCGTCGAGCTGGGCGAAGTGATAGCTGCCGGTGATGCGGTCGGTGAGCTTGTAGTCCACTCCGGCCATGTCGAAATGGTTGCCCTCGGCCGTGCCCAGGAAGCGACCGTTCTTGTTGTTGAGGGCGATGTCTTCCTTGTTGGTGTCGTTGCGGTCCTTGACCTTTTCAAGGCGGCCACCGGTGAAGGTCAGGTGCCTGATTTCCTGGGAGGTCAGCAGCCCGCCCTCGAACGTCTGCGGCAGGATACGCCCGTCGTTGGGGCGCAGGGTGGGCGTTTGCGGGATCAGCGTACCGACCTTCAGCTCGGTGGCCGACACCTTGACCTTGCCGGTCAGGCCGAGCTTGGAGTACTCGTCGGCGGCGCGCCCGTTGTCATGGGTCGGCAGCAGGCCGGTGCCGGTGCGGCCCTTGCCGGAGTCGAGCTTGACCCCGAGCATGCCCAGGGCGTCGACGCCGAAGCCGACGGTGCCTTCGGTGTAGCCCGATTCCAGGTTGAGCATGAAGCCCTGGGCCCATTCCTCGCGCTTGGATTGCGTGGTGCTGGGCTCGTTGTGGAAATCGCGGTTGAAGTACATGGTGCGTGTTTCGAAGGTGGCGGTGCTGTCTTCGATGAACGCGGCCTGGCTCAGCGGGGCGACGCCGATAAAGGCGAGGGCACTGGCGATGGCAGAGGGACGAGGGTGCAGGCGACGGGCAGGCGCAGGCGCCTGAGGCTGGGTGGACAGCATCGTGGGGTGACTCCGTTATTGTTCTTATTCGGGTCGAACGCTTCGGTTCGATCTACGGCCTGTACAACGGGCCGTCAGGCGATGCTAGGGGCTCAACCTTTCGCTAACCTTTCAGTGGCCTTTCAATGTTTCGATGGCTTCACAGGCGCCCGCCGCGCTGTAAACTCCGCGCCATTGAACGCGACACGACCAGGAGAAATCGATGCGTGTACTGCTCGTCGAAGACCATCTGCAACTGGCTGAGAGCGTGGCCCAGGCCCTCAAGAGCACCGGCCTGACGGTGGATGTGCTGCACGATGGGGTTGCTGCCGACCTGGCCCTGGCCAGCGAGGAATATGCCGTGGCGGTGCTCGATGTGGG
Source organism: Pseudomonas sp. FBF18 (assembly GCF_024261405.1). Classification (NCBI taxonomy): domain Bacteria; kingdom Pseudomonadati; phylum Pseudomonadota; class Gammaproteobacteria; order Pseudomonadales; family Pseudomonadaceae; genus Pseudomonas; species Pseudomonas sp. FBF18. The sequence continues at coordinate 327,978 of NZ_QKRS01000001.1, forward strand.
CCTGCCGCGCATGGACGGCTTCGAGGTGCTGGCGCGCCTGCGGGCCCGCGGCAAGACCGTGCCGGTGCTGATGCTGACCGCCCGCAGCGACGTCAAGGACCGGGTGCACGGCCTGAACCTGGGGGCTGACGACTACCTGGCCAAGCCGTTCGAACTGACCGAGCTGGAGGCGCGGGTCAAGGCCCTGCTGCGCCGCAGCGTGCTCGGTGGCGAGCGCCAGCAGACCTGCGGCCCGCTGGTGTACGACCTGGATACCCGGCGCTTCACCCTGGGGGGCGAGCTGTTGGCCCTGACCTCCCGCGAACAGGCCGTGCTCGAGGCACTGATCGCCCGCCCCGGCAGGGTGATGAGCAAGGAGCAACTGGCGGCGCAGGTGTTCGGCCTGGACGAGGAGGCCAGCCCCGACGCCATCGAGATCTACGTGCACCGCCTGCGCAAGAAGCTCGACGGGCATGCCGTGGCGATCGTCACCTTCCGTGGGCTGGGCTATCTGCTCGAGCACCGTGATGCGTGACGCCGGCAGCCTGCGCGGGCGCCTGCTGTGGAACCTCGCCCTGCTGCTGGTGGTGCTGATGGTGGCCAGCGGGCTGAGTGCCTACTGGAACGGTCGCGAGGCCGCCGACACTGCCTATGACCGTACCCTGCTGGCCTCGGCGCGCACCATCGCCGCAGGGCTCTCGCAACGCGACGGCACCCTCAGCGCCGATGTGCCCTACGTGGCATTGGACACTTTTGCCTACGACAGCGCGGGGCGGATCTACTACCAGGTCAACGACATCCATCAACGCCTGATTTCCGGCTACGAAAACCTGCCCGCACCGCCGCCCGATACCCCGCGTACCGATGACTATCCGGCCCTGGCGCGCTTCTACGATGCGCGCTACCTGGGCCAGGACGTGCGGGTGGTCAGCCTGCTCAAGGCGGTGAGCGAGCCGAACATGAACGGCATGGCGGAGATCCGCGTGGCCGAAACCGAAGAGGCGCGCGTGAGCATGGCCCGCAGCCTGATGGCCGATACCCTGCTGCGCCTGGGCATGCTGGCGATGGGGGCGTTGCTGCTGGTGTGGTTTGCGGTCAGCGCCGCATTGCGCCCGCTGGAGCGCCTGCGCAGCGCCGTGGAAGAACGCCAGCCCGACGACCTGCGCGCCCTGCCGGTGGTTCAGGTTCAGCGCGAACTGGGGCCTCTGGTGCGTGCACTGAATCACTTCACCGAGCGCCTGCGGGGCCAGTTCGAGCGCCAGGCGCAGTTCATCGCCGACGCCGCGCACGAGTTGCGCACCCCCCTGGCGGCGCTCAAGGCGCGGGTGGAACTGGGCCTGCGCGCCAAGGACCCGCAGGAATGGCGCACCACGCTCGAACTGGCGGCCCAGGGCACCGACAAGCTGACCCACCTGGCCAACCAGCTGCTGTCGCTGGCCCGGGTGGAGAACGGTGCGCGCGCCATTGCCGAGGGCGGTGCACAGTTGCTCGACCTCAGCCAGCTGGCCCGCGAGCTGGGCATGGCCATGGCGCCGCTGGCGCATGCACGGGGTGTGGCATTGGCACTGGAAGCACAGGCGCCGGTGTGGATACGCGGCGAGCCGACGCTGCTCAACGAATTGCTGAGCAACCTGGTGGACAACGCCCTGGCGCACACCCCGGCCAATGGCAACGTGATTCTGCGGGTGACGGCCCCGGCGGTACTGGAGGTGGAGGACGACGGGCCGGGGATTCCCCCGCAGGAGCGCGAGCGGGTGTTCGAACGCTTCTATCGGCGCAGTGCGCAGGGCACCGGCCTGGGGCTGGCCATCGTCGGTGAGATCTGCCGCGCGCACCTGGCGCAGATCAGCCTGCACGATGGCGAGCGCGGCGGGCTCAAGGTTCGGGTCAGCTTCAACCCGGGCGACTGATCAGGCGCGAAACATGTGCTTGGCGCCGATCAGCTCGCTGACCTGCAGGTGGCTGTTGGGTGGCAGCTTCAGGTGACGCATCGCCGGCAGGCGCGCCAGGGCATGTTCGTTGCCATCGCTGAGGGTGCGCGCGATCTGCACGATGTCGACATAGTCGAGCTTGTCGGTGCTGCGCTCCAGGTTCTGCGACAGGCTCGGCAGCCCGGCCAGTTGCTCGGGAAATTCCCACACGCTGAGGATCTTGTCGCCCAGTACCGGGTGGATCAGGTCGATCACATGGTTCAGGCAGACCGGGTCGGAGAGCAGTTCGTTGTGTTCTTCGGCATAGGTCAGGATCGGCAATGCGCCGATCTGGTGGACCAGCCCGGCGAGGGCGCCCTGGTCGGGCTTGAGCTGGGTGAAGCGCAGGCACAGCTCATAGCTGATGCCGGCCACTTCCAGGCTCTTGGCCCATATTTCACGCATTTTCTGTTCGACCACCGGTGAGCGCGCATGGAAGATCTGCTCGATCACCAGGCCGATGGCCAGGTTGCAGCTGTAGTTGATACCCATGCGGGTGATGGCGGTCTGCAGGTCGGTGACTTCGGTGGCCGCACGCAACAGGGGGCTGTTGACCACCTTGATCAGGCGTGCCGACAACGCGGCGTCGCGGCCGATCACCTTGCTCAGGGTGCTGACGCTGATCTCGCTGTCTTCAGCCGCTTCGCGGATGCTCAGGGCCACTTCCGGCAAGGTCGGCAGCACCAGGTCATCGTTGTCGATGGCGCTGAGCAATTGTGCTTCAACGATCTGGGCCAGCGTGTTCATCGTGGATTCTCTAGCGCATTCAGGGGCCCCACCGCCACACGCGGCGGGGCAGGTGGGCTCAGCGCTGGATTTCGCGATCGCGGTCCAGTTCGTAAGGCAGGCTCAGCAGTTCCAGGCGCGGGCCCTCGGGGCTGCCCAGGTGCAGGTTGTCGTCTGCTACCGCATCGGCAGTCAGCACCGCCAGCAGCTCGCTGCCCTGCGCGCTCGTGGCGGCCAGCACCACCTCACCCACCGAGGAGGCATGGGTAGGGGAGAACACCTCGGTGCCAGGGGGCGGAGCAGTACCCTCGGCCAGGGCCAGGCGATACAGGCGACGCTTGAGCTTGCCCAGGTACTGCATGCGCGCGACGATTTCCTGCCCGGTATAGCAACCCTTCTTGAAGCTGACGCCACCCACGGCCTGCAGGTTGATCATCTGCGGGATGAACAGTTCGCGGGTCTGGGCCATCACCTGGCCGATACCGGCGCGGACCTGCCCCAGCAGCCAGGCGTCCAGCGGGCCTTCGTCGAGGTGCTCGGCCAGTTGCTCGCGTACGGCTGCGGCCTGTTCGGCCGGTACCCACAGTTCGGTGCGGCCCGGCGATACGGCAATTGCGAACAGGGGGGCGTGCCGGCTGATGGCGCCATCTTGCGTCGGCGGCTCGATGCCCAGCGCCTGCAACGCCTTGTCGCCATGCTGCAGGCCGAAGCGCGCCCAGGCACTGCTCTCGTCGGTGAGCTTGGCCTTGGAGAACACGGCGTACTTCTTCAGGTCGGCCAGTTGCGGCTCGAGCAGTTCGTGGGTCATTGCCAGCACGAAGCCGTCGGCGTGGGGCACGATGCGAAAGCTCGACTGCATGCGCCCCTTGACCATGCAGCGCGCGCCGAGGCTGGAGGTGTGCTCGTCGAGGTAATTGATGTTGCAGGTCAGTTGACCTTGCAGAAACTTGCCGGCGTCAGAGCCGCGGACGGCGAGGACGCCCTCGTGGGACAGGGGGCAGAAAAAAGCGGAGTCGGCCATGGGTCTTCGCAGGTAATCAGGACTGGGGGTCATCATAGAGTGCTGTCGGCAAAATAGGTAGCCGACCTAGACCAACGCCTTGTGCCGTTCACAGGCTCGGCCTGTATACTGGCGGCCAATTTGAGGAGGGCTCCATGGTCGTCGAACAATCTGAACTCAACCGGCTCTTCTGGCATAGCCGCCGCGGCATGCTGGAGCTGGACGTGCTGCTGGTGCCGTTTACCCAGGAGGTGTACAGCACCTTGAACGACGTCGACCGCGCGCTCTATGTCCGGCTGCTGACCTGTGAAGACCAGGACATGTTCGGCTGGTTCATGGAACGCAGCGAGTCCGACGACCCTGAGCTGCAGCGCATGGTGCGCATGATCCTGGACCGTGTCCAGCCCAAGTGACCGCTTCGAGTGTCGCTGGCAGGGCTCGCGGGCCCTGCTGGCGGCCTACCTCGCATGCCAGTTGCTGGCGCTGGCCGCGCTGTGCCTGCTGGCCATTTCGCTATACATGACCCTGCTTGGCCTGGCGCTTTGCCTGGCACACGCAGCCTGGGTCGTGCCCCGGCATATCCTGCTTACCCACCCGCGTGCCGTCACCGGCCTGCGCCGTGATCCTTCTGGCTGGCACCTGTTCAGCGCGGCCACGGGCTGGCAGCAGGTGCAACTGCGCCGCGACAGCCTCGCCTTGCCCGCCCTGGTAGTGCTGCGTTATCGCCGGCCGGGGCGGCTGTTCAGCCAGAGCCAGTGCATCGCCCCCGATGCGCTGGAACCGGTGCTGCACCGGCGCCTGCGCTTGCGGTTGAAGTTCAGTCGGCGTAGGTGGGCGGCCGTAGAATAGTGTCCAGAGCTTCGGGCAGCATGTCCGGGTAGTCCAGGGTGTAGTGCAGGCCCCGGCTTTCCTTGCGCTGCATGGCCGAGCGGATCATCAGCTCCGCTACCTGGGCAAGGTTCCTCAGCTCGATCAGGTCGCGGCTGACCTTGTAGTTGCTGTAGAACTCGTCGATTTCGTCCAGCAGCAGACGTACCCGGTGCTGGGCGCGCTGCAGGCGCTTGCTGGTGCGCACGATGCCGACGTAGTCCCACATGAACCGGCGCAGCTCGTCCCAGTTGTGCGCAATGATCACATCTTCGTCCGAATCGGTGACCTGGCTGGCATCCCAGCAGGGCAGGGCCTGGGGCATGGCCACGCTGTCGAGCCTGGCGAGGATGTCGGCTGCCGCCGAGCGGCCGTAGACGAAACATTCAAGCAGCGAGTTGCTGGCCATGCGGTTGGCACCGTGCAGGCCGGTGAAGCTGGTTTCGCCAATGGCATAGAGCCCCGGTACGTCGGTCTGGCCGTGGTCGTCGACCATCACGCCGCCACAGGTGTAGTGCGCCGCCGGTACCACCGGGATCGGCTGGGTGGTGATGTCGATACCGAAGGTGAGGCAGCGTTCGTACACGGTCGGGAAGTGGCTTTTGACGAACTCCGCAGGCTTGTGGCTGATGTCCAGGTACACGCAGTCGACGCCCAGGCGCTTCATCTCATGGTCGATGGCGCGGGCCACGATGTCGCGCGGGGCGAGTTCGGCGCGCGGGTCGAAGCGCGGCATGAAGCGCTCGCCGTTGGGCAGCTTGAGCAGGGCGCCTTCACCGCGCAGTGCTTCTGTGATCAGGAAGCTCTTGGCCTGCGGGTGGTACAGGCAGGTGGGGTGGAACTGGTTGAACTCCAGGTTCGCCACCCGGCAGCCGGCGCGCCAGGCCATGGCGATCCCGTCGCCGCAGGCGCCGTCCGGGTTGCTGGTATAGAGGTAGACCTTGGCCGCCCCGCCGGTGGCCAGCGCGGTGAAGCGGGCGCCAAAGGTGTCGACCTCGCCGCTGGCACGGTTGAGCACATAGGCCCCCAGGCAGCGCTCGCCGGCCTGGCCCAGGCGCCGTTCGGTGATCAGGTCGACCGCCACGCGCTGTTCCAGAAGCTCGATGTTCGGGCGCTGGCGGGCCTGCTCCAGCAACGTGGTGAAAATCGCCGCGCCAGTGGCGTCGGCCGCGTGGATGATGCGCCGGTGGCTGTGGCCGCCCTCGCGGGTCAGGTGGAACTCGAAGCCGCGTTCATCGACGCCGGCCTGTTCGTCACGGGTAAACGGCACGCCCTGGTCGATCAGCCACTGGATCGCCTCGCGACTGTGCTCGACCGTATAGCGCACCGCGTCTTCATGACACAGCCCGCCGCCGGCATTGAGCGTATCCTCCACGTGGGACTGTACCGTGTCGGTGTCGTCGAGCACGGCGGCAACACCGCCCTGTGCCCAGAAGGTCGAGCCGTTGGCCAGCTCGCCTTTGCTCAGTACGGCGATGCGCAGGTGCGCCGGCAGGTTCAGGGCCAGGCTCAGGCCGGCGGCACCGCTGCCGATCACCAGAACGTCATGTTGGAATTGTTGGCTCATGTCAGGGATATCCGAGCGAGGCGACCACTAGTATAAGGACGGGGGTATCGGCACAATAGTCAGGTGTTTATGGCATTGTGAAACTATCGTGAAACGGGCTGGGTTGCCTTTATAACAGCCTCGAGGGCCTGATTTCCATGACGTGCGGTGCGACCTGATGCTTGCATGTGGGAACTTTCCTGGAACCCTGCCTATCCATAGAAGGTTGCCTGCATGCCAGGAAGCGGCGGCGACGGGAGGCCTGGGGCTGATATCGGCTCTGCCTGCGTACACGAGACCAGAATATTGACGCAGCCGGCCGTGACCGTGCTGCGTTTTTCGTGCGAGCCGTTCAAGGGCCGCAGGAAACTTGCTTGGAGGGGAGAACTTTTGCGAAAAGCCCGAGTCTATGGTTGCAAGCCTGAACGATGGCCGCTGCAGCACTCCTCCAGGTCCACCGAGGAGTGTTCATGCTAACCCAGGAAGAGGATCAGCAGCTTGTCGAGCGCGTGCAGCGTGGCGACAGGCGAGCGTTTGATCTGTTGGTGCTGAAGTATCAGCACAAGATTCTCGGGTTGATCGTGCGTTTTGTGCACGACACCCATGAAGCCCAGGATGTGGCACAGGAAGCGTTCATCAAGGCTTACCGTGCGCTTGGCAATTTCCGTGGCGACAGTGCGTTTTATACCTGGCTGTACCGCATTGCGATCAACACGGCGAAAAACTATCTGGTATCCCGCGGTCGACGGCCGCCAGACAGTGATGTCAGTTCCGAGGATGCGGAATTTTACGATGGCGATCATGGCCTCAAGGATCTCGAGTCACCAGAGCGCGCGCTGTTACGAGATGAAATCGAGGGCACCGTCCACCGAACCATCCAGCAGCTGCCAGAAGATTTGCGTACGGCGTTAACTTTACGTGAATTCGATGGTCTGAGTTACGAGGACATTGCGAGCGTCATGCAGTGTCCGGTGGGTACCGTGCGCTCTCGAATTTTCCGCGCTCGGGAGGCCATAGATAAAGCCCTGCAGCCGTTGTTGCAGGAAACCTGAGACAGCGGCGACAGCCAAGAGAGGAACCGCCATGAGTCGTGAAGCTTTGCAGGAATCGCTGTCCGCGGTGATGGATAACGAAGCGGACGAACTGGAGTTGCGTCGGGTATTGAATGCCGTCGACGACAATGAAACCCGTGCCACCTGGTCGCGTTACCAGGTTGCCCGAGCAGCGATGCACAAGGAACTGCTGCTGCCAAAACTGGATATCGCCGCCGCGGTCAGTGCCGCACTGGCTGACGAAGCCACGCCGGTCAAGGTTGCCCGTGGTCCATGGCGCAGCCTGGGTCGTCTGGCTGTTGCAGCTTCGGTGACCGTTGCAGTACTGGCAGGGGTGCGCCTGTACAACCAGGACGACATCAGCGGTGCCCAACTGGCTGCCCAGCAGCCTGTGCAGCAAGGCGTGACCGTACCTCAGGTGCAAGGCCCGGCAGTACTGGCAGGCTACACCGAGAGTGCCGAACAGCCGACCGGCCCGATGGCCAATGGCGTGCTGCAAGGTCAAAGCGGCTGGCAGGACGAACGTCTGCCGGGCTACCTGCGCCAGCATGCTCAGGAAGCCGCCGTGGAAGGGACTGAAAGTGCTCTGCCTTATGCCCGTGCGGCCAGCCTGGAAAATCGCTGAGTAAGGAGGATCATGCGCGCGCCAACTCTACTACCGCTCTTGCTCGGAGGATGTCTGTCGGTGCCGGCCCTGGCCGCCAACTCCTCCACTGATGCCGCAGACTGGCTCAACCGTCTGGCCAAGGCCGAGCAGCAGCAGAGTTATCAGGGTACTTTCGTCTACGAGCGTAACGGCAGCTTTTCCACCCATGACATCTGGCATCGGGTGCAGGAGGGCAAGGTTCGTGAACGCTTGTTGCAACTCGATGGCCCAGCCCTTGAGGTTGTGCGGGTAGATGGACGTACCCAGTGCGTGAGCGGCGCCCTGGCCCGCGGAGTGGGCAATGCGGCGCAGTCTTCGCCCCGTGTACTGGACCCCTTGAAGCTGATGAACTGGTACGACCTGAGTGTGGCAGGGCGCTCCCGGGTGGCCGGTCGCGAGGTCGAGATCATCACCCTCAGGCCGCGCGATCAGCATCGTTATGCCTTCGAGCTGCACCTGGATCGACAGTCGGGTTTGCCCCTCAAGTCGTTGCTGCTCAACGACAAGGAGCAACTGCTGGAGCGCTTCCAGTTCACCCGGTTGGAGACCGACAAGGCGCCGGATGATGCCCAACTGCAGCCCAGCAGCAACTGCAAGCCGGTGGCCCAGGCCACTCAGCAGGTTGCCGAGGCCGCATCGGGATGGCGTTCCGACTGGTTGCCACCCGGCTTCGAGTTGGTCAACAGCGCGGTACGCAAGGATCCGGAGCACAAGAGCATCGTCAGCAGCCTGATGTACGATGATGGCCTGGCACGCTTCTCGGTGTTTCTGGAGCCGGTTGCAGGCAATTCGGGCATCGACGCCCGTACCCAGCTTGGCCCGACGGTCGCGGTTTCGCGCCGGCTGACCACGCCCAAGGGTGATGTGGTGGTCACCGTGGTAGGGGAGATCCCCATCGGTACGGCCGAGCGGGTCGCCTTGTCGATGCGTGCCCAAGACGCCCACGCCAGCCAATGACGAGCCACAGGTAATGCGTTGATGATCGATGGGCCGCCAAGGCGTTGACATGATTCGTAAGCCTTCGAATTTGCAAAATTCTCCAGATTTATCTATAGGTCAGTTCTTTCGGGGGCTGGCCTTTACTGCTGTTGCAGCATCAACAATGCCGATCCACCGAGCCTGGTCGCAGCCTTTCGAGGATGTTGCCGGGCTTTGTGCGTTGGCTGGTCCCTACTGCTTAACCACGCTCGTTGTGACGGGAGCCGTATGTCAATACCTCGCTTGAAATCCTATCTGTCGCTGTTCGCCGCCGTGCTCATGCTCGGGCAGGTGCTCAACGCCCAGGCCGAAGCCCTGCCTGATTTCACCACCCTGGTCGAGCAGGCCTCGCCGGCGGTGGTCAACATCAGTACCAAGCAGAAGCTGCCTGATCGCAAGTATGCTGCGGGTCAGATGCCAGACCTCGAAGGCCTGCCGCCGATGTTCCGCGAGTTCTTCGAGCGCAACATGCCGCAAGCCCCGCGCTCACCCCGTGGCGATCGTCAGCGCGAGGCCCAGTCGCTGGGTTCGGGCTTCATCATTTCGGCCGACGGCTACATCCTCACCAACAACCACGTGGTGGCCGATGCCGATGAAATCATCGTGCGCCTGTCCGACCGCAGCGAACTGCAGGCCAAGCTGGTCGGCACCGACCCGCGTACCGACGTGGCATTGCTGAAGGTCGATGGCAAGAACCTGCCCACGGTCAAGCTGGGCGACTCCGAGAAACTCAAGGTGGGCGAGTGGGTGCTGGCCATCGGTTCGCCGTTCGGCTTCGATCACTCGGTGACCAAGGGTATCGTCAGCGCCAAGGGCCGCACCCTGCCCAACGACACCTACGTGCCGTTCATCCAGACCGACGTTGCGATCAACCCGGGTAACTCCGGTGGCCCGCTGTTCAACATGAATGGCGAAGTGGTCGGCATCAACTCGCAGATCTTCACCCGCTCGGGTGGCTTCATGGGCCTGTCGTTCGCTATCCCGATCGATGTTGCACTGGATGTTTCCAACCAGCTGAAAAAGGACGGCAAGGTCAGCCGTGGCTGGCTGGGCGTGGTGATCCAGGAGGTCAACAAGGACCTGGCCGAATCCTTCGGCCTGGACAAACCGGCCGGCGCATTGGTGGCCCAGGTGCTGGAAGATGGTCCGGCAGCCAAGGGCGGCCTGCAGGTGGGCGACGTGATCCTGAGCATGAACGGTCAGCCGATCGTCATGTCGGCTGACCTGCCGCACCTGGTCGGTGGCCTGAAAGATGGCGCCAAGGCCAAGCTGGAGATCATCCGCAACGGCAAGCGCCAGAACCTGGACGTGACCATCGGTGCACTGCCCGATGAAGATCAGGACGTGACCACCGGTGCCAATGGCGGCGTCGAGCGCAGCAGCAACCGCCTGGGCGTATCGGTAGCCGACCTGACCGCAGAGCAGAAAAAGACTCTGGAGCTCAAGGGCGGCGTGGTCATCAAGGAAGTGCAGGATGGTCCGGCCGCGATGATCGGCCTGCGTCCCGGTGACGTCATCAGCCACTTGAACAACCAGGCCATCCTTTCGGCGAAGAACTTCACCGAAATCGCCAAGGAACTGCCGAAGAACCGTTCGGTGTCGATGCGCGTGCTGCGTCAGGGCCGTGCCAGTTTCATCACCTTCAAGCTGGCCGAGTAAGGCCTGACCGAGAAGGTCGCGGTAAGAAAAAGCCCGACGCCGATGCGTCGGGCTTTTTCATGGGCGCGCAGTCAATTGCGAAAGCGTGCCAGAAGACCGGAGAAACCCCATGCGTGCTGGCTGTTCAAGCCAATCAGTGTGGCGGCGGGCGTCATTGCGACGGCGATCATCTTTCTGTCCTTGGGGTAGTCCTGGAAGGCGATACCTTGGTTGCCAAAGGCAGTATCCAGTCGGCCATGGACTGTATAGCGGGCACGGTAGGTGCGCTGACCGCCCAGGCCAAACACCACCAGCTTGCCGTCCTGGTGCAGCGCTGCGGCTTCCCATTCGTCTTCGGTGTGCGTGTTGAAGGTCAGCACCGTCGGGTTGCCGTGGTTATAGGTCGCGTCCCTCACACCTTCGGCATCGAATTGCCAAGTCATGGCGTTCGTGTCTTCGGGGCGCTCGCCGGGCAGGTTCCCCGCGACGATCAGTTGGCCATCGGGGCGTTGAATCAGCGTGTTGAAGCGGATGTTGGCGTTTCGACGCGGAGCAAGCCAGCGGAGCCAGCGCGGCAACCAGCGCAGCCAGCGCGACAGCGGGGATTCATACAGCTTGAAACCGTATCGGTCGCCAAAGGACGGGTCGGGTGTGCCGTCGTTTCTGAAGCGTGCGATGAAGCCTCGGGTCTCAGGCCCGTTGCGCAAGGTTCCGGCAACGAGAAATGTACTTTCCTGCGCAATGACATTGGCGATCTGCACCGTCCCGGAAGGGTGCGTGATCTCGATGAACTGACCGCTCGGGAAACCGGCATTGCCGGCAAGATCCAGTCGATAGACGCAAGCATGGGTAGCCAGCCAATCCGACTCCAGCGTAGCACTGGCGAGCAGGTGTCCGGCCCGCAGCTGGAGTGACGTGGAATGCAGCTTCAGATGAAGGCTGTTGTCCTGATCCAGGGCAAGGTAACCGTAGGGGGAGGCATAGCTGGTGTCCAGCGCGCCCTGCGCGTCGAAACGTGCCACCACCAGTCTGTGGGGCTTGCCGGCGCTGTTCACCCATCCCAGCATCCATATCTTCGCGTTGGCATCGACGACGATGGCTTCCGCGCCCGATTCGGCCACCGGGTCGAATGTTCCGAACACTATCCCTTTGTTGCCGAACGTCGGGTCCAGATCACCTTTATCATCGAAGCGAAGCAAGGTATAGCGGGACTGCTCGTGGTCCCCGGTCAGGCCACACACGGTGATTGTGTCATCGTGTATTGCCACATCAGTGATGAAACGATCGGTGTCCGCAATTTGCGGTAGGGAGCGCTCGCCGTTGTCACCAAAGCTCGTATCGGGGCTTCCGGGGACTGCTGGTTGAACATGTGCCATGGCCATTTCTCCGTCTGGTGCCCTATATTCGGGTCTGCGCGAGCGGCCATCTACTGACAGAAATATCAGGCACCATGAAACTGGAGGGGCGGGCGTGGCGGCTGGCCCCTTCATAAGGTACAATTCCCGGCTATTTTTCGGCGGGCGTTCGCCCCGCAGCCTTTTTGAGTGTTGACCCGTGAGTGATTTGAGTCATATCCGCAATTTCTCCATCATCGCCCACATTGACCATGGCAAGTCGACCCTGGCCGACCGTTTCATCCAGATGTGCGGTGGCCTCACCGCGCGCGAGATGGAAGCGCAGGTACTTGACTCCATGGACCTCGAGCGCGAGCGCGGGATCACCATCAAAGCCCATAGCGTTACCCTGTATTACAAGGCGAACGACGGCATCACCTACCAGCTGAACTTCATCGACACCCCCGGCCACGTCGACTTCACCTATGAAGTCAGCCGTTCGCTGGCCGCCTGCGAAGGCGCGCTGCTGGTGGTCGATGCCGGCCAGGGCGTGGAGGCCCAGTCGGTCGCCAACTGCTACACCGCCATCGAGCAGGGCCTGGAGGTCATGCCGGTACTGAACAAGATGGACCTGCCCCAGGCCGATCCGGACCGCGTCAAGGACGAGATCGAGAAGATCATCGGCATCGACGCCACCGACGCCGTGGCCTGCAGTGCCAAGAGCGGCATGGGCGTGGACGAGGTGCTCGAGCGCCTGGTGCAGACCATTCCGGCCCCTACCGGCGACATCGATGCACCGCTGCAGGCGCTGATCATCGACTCCTGGTTCGACAACTACCTGGGCGTCGTGTCCCTGGTGCGCGTGCGCCATGGCCGGGTCAAGAAGGGCGACAAGATTCTGGTCAAGTCCACCGGCAAGGTGCACCTGGTCGACAGCGTGGGCGTGTTCAACCCCAAGCACACCGCCACCGCCGACCTCAAGGCCGGCGAAGTGGGTTTCATCATCGCCAGCATCAAGGACATTCACGGTGCACCGGTCGGTGACACCCTGACCCTCAGCTCCACGCCCGACGTGGAAGTGCTGCCAGGCTTCAAACGTATCCAGCCCCAGGTATATGCCGGCCTGTTCCCGGTCAGTTCCGAAGATTTCGAAGATTTTCGTGACGCGCTGCAAAAGCTGACCCTGAACGACTCGTCGCTGCAGTACCTGCCTGAGAGCTCCGACGCACTGGGCTTCGGCTTCCGTTGCGGCTTCCTCGGCATGCTGCACATGGAGATCATCCAGGAGCGCCTGGAGCGCGAGTACGACCTGGACCTGATCACCACCGCGCCGAGCGTGATCTTCGAGGTCAAGCTCAAGACCGGTGAAACCATCTACGTCGACAACCCGTCCAAGCTGCCGGACGTGTCGTCGGTGGAAGACTTCCGCGAGCCGATCGTGGCCGCCACCATCCTCGTGCCGCAGGAGCACCTGGGCAACGTCATCACCCTGTGCATCGAGAAGCGTGGCGTACAGCGCGACATGCAGTTCCTCGGTTCCCAGGTGCAGGTGCGCTACGACCTGCCGATGAACGAAGTGGTACTGGACTTCTTCGACCGCCTCAAATCCACCAGCCGCGGCTATGCTTCGCTGGACTACCATTTCGACCGGTATCAGTCGGCCAACCTGGTCAAGCTCGATGTACTGATCAACGGCGACAAGGTCGATGCCCTGGCATTGATCGTGCACCGTGACAATGCGCACTACAAAGGCCGCGCGTTGACCGAGAAGATGAAGGAACTGATCCCGCGGCAGATGTTCGATGTGGCAATCCAGGCCGCCATTGGCGGGCAGATTGTGGCGCGTACCACTGTCAAGGCGCTCAGAAAGAACGTACTGGCCAAATGCTACGGTGGCGACGTTAGCCGTAAGCGCAAGCTGTTGGAAAAGCAGAAAGCCGGTAAGAAACGCATGAAACAGGTGGGCAACGTGGAAATTCCACAGGAAGCCTTCCTCGCCGTGCTCAGGTTGGATAGCTAGGTCCTATGTCACTAAATTTCCCGCTGTTGCTAGTCATCGCCGTTGCCGTGTGTGGACTGCTGGCCCTGATCGATCTGCTGTTCCTGGCCCCGCGCCGGCGCACGGCGATCAACACCTATCAGGGCAGCGTCAGCCAGCCCGAGATGGCGGTGGTCGAGCAGTTGAACAAGGAGCCGTTGCTGGTCGAGTACGGCAAATCGTTCTTCCCGGTGCTGTTCATCGTGCTGGTGCTGCGCTCGTTTCTGGTCGAGCCGTTCCAGATCCCTTCGGGGTCGATGAAGCCGACCCTGGAAGTGGGCGACTTCATCCTGGTGAACAAGTTCTCCTACGGCATCCGCCTGCCGGTGATCGACAAGAAGGTCATCGAGGTCGGTGATCCGCAGCGCGGCGATGTGATGGTATTCCGCTACCCGAGCGACCCGAACGTCAACTACATCAAGCGTGTGGTCGGCCTGCCGGGCGACCAGGTGCGCTACACCAGCGACAAGCGTCTGTTCGTCAACGGCCAGCCGATTGCCGAGCAACTGGTCGGCAGCGAGCCGGGCACCCTGGGCAGCGCCGAGCTGTACAAGGAGAAGCTGGGCGAGGCCGAGCACCTGATCCGCAAGGAGATGAGCCGCTATCGCATGCCGCCGGACCAGCAGTGGGTGGTGCCTGCCGGGCACTACTTCATGATGGGCGACAACCGCGACAACTCCAACGACAGTCGCTACTGGGATGACCCCAACATTCCCAAGGAACTGCTGGGCATGGTTCCCGACAAGAACATCGTCGGCAAGGCCTTCGCCATCTGGATGAGCTGGCCAGAGCCCAAGCTCAGCCACTTCCCGAGCCTTTCGCGGGTTGGCCTGATCAAGTAACACCCTAACGGCGCTGTCCTTCGACAGCGCCGAATGCTTTTCTGGCATAGGCTGTACAAGGGCGTCCACAAGACGCGCCCCGGCCGGACGTCAGGCATGAACAAAACCGTCTTTCAGGATTTGCATTTGAACAACGCGTTAACCCCGTCGGCTTCGAGCCGGACAGAACTGTGTGAGCCCGGCGCCCTGGCGCCGCTGCTGAAAATCGACCACGAACAGCGCGTGGGTACACTGTGAGCGTTTCCTTGAGCCGCCTCGAGCGCCAGCTCGGCTACACCTTCAAGAACCAGGAGCTGATGCTGCTGGCCCTCACGCATCGCAGCTTTGCCGGCCGCAACAACGAACGGCTGGAGTTCCTTGGTGATGCGATCCTCAACTTCGTCGCCGGCGAGGCCCTGTTCGAGCGCTTCCCCCAGGCCCGCGAGGGCCAGCTGTCGCGCCTGCGCGCCCGCCTGGTCAAGGGTGAAACCCTGGCCGTGCTGGCCCGCGGTTTCGACCTGGGCGAGTACCTGCGCCTGGGCTCGGGCGAGCTGAAAAGCGGCGGGTTCCGGCGCGAGTCGATCCTGGCCGATGCCCTCGAGGCGCTGATCGGTGCGATCTACCTGGACTCGGACATGCACACCGCACGCGATCGCGTGCTGGCATGGCTGGCCGGTGAGTTCGAGAGCCTGACCCTGGTCGACACCAACAAGGACCCGAAAACCCGCCTGCAGGAGTTTCTGCAGTCGCGGGCCTGCGAACTGCCCCGCTACGAAGTGGTGGATATCCAGGGTGAACCCCATTGCCGGACGTTTTTCGTCGAATGCGAAGTGACCCTGTTGACTGAAAAAAGCCGAGGGCAGGGCGTGAGCCGGCGTATCGCCGAGCAGGTCGCGGCCGCCGCAGCACTGATCGCCCTGGGCGTGGAGAATGGCAATGACTGAACAGAACACTACCCGTTGCGGCTACGTGGCCATCGTCGGCCGCCCCAACGTGGGCAAGTCGACGCTGCTCAACCACATCCTCGGACAGAAGCTCGCGATCACCTCGCGCAAGCCGCAGACCACCCGCCACAACATGCTCGGTATCAAGACCGAAGGTGATGTGCAGGCGGTGTACGTCGATACCCCCGGCATGCACAAGGGCAACGAGAAGGCGCTCAACCGTTACATGAACCGTACCGCCTCGGCGGCGTTGAAAGACGTCGACGTGGTGATCTTCGTGGTCGATCGCACCAAGTGGACCGACGAGGACCAACTGGTGCTCGAGCGCGTGCAGTACGTGCAGGGCCCGGTGATCCTGGCCATCAACAAGACCGACCGCATCGAGGACAAGGCCGAGCTGATGCCGCACCTGCAATGGCTGCAGGAGCAACTGCCCAACGCCGAGATCGTGCCGGTCTCGGCGCAGCACGGGCACAACCTCGATGCCCTCGAAGCACTGATTGCCAAGCACCTGCCGGAAAACGAGCACTTCTTCCCCGAAGACCAGATCACCGACCGCAGCAGCCGCTTCCTGGCTGCCGAACTGGTACGCGAGAAGATCATGCGCCAGCTCGGCGCCGAGCTGCCGTACCAGATCACCGTCGAGATCGAGGAATTCAAGCAGCAGGGCAACGTGCTGCATATCCATGCACTGATCCTGGTCGAGCGTGACGGCCAGAAGAAGATCATCATTGGCGACAAGGGCGAGCGCATCAAGCGCATCGGCACCGAGGCGCGCAAGGACATGGAGCTGCTGTTCGACGCCAAGGTCATGCTGAACCTGTGGGTCAAGGTCAAGGGTGGCTGGTCCGACGACGAGCGCGCCCTGCGTTCGCTGGGCTACGGCGACCTCTGAATGCCCTGGCCCGACACCGGCCGGTGTCGGGCCCACCTCTTCGTGAAGCGCTGAATCATGGACATGCCAGACGGCCAACCGGCCTTCGTGCTGCACAGCCGGGCGTACCGTGAAACCAGTGCGCTGGTCGACTTCCTTACCCCCCAGGGGCGCCTGCGCGCCGTGCTGCGTCGTGCGCGCGGCAAGGCCGGCAGCCTTGCGCGTCCGTTTGTGCCGCTGGAGGTGCAGTTCCATGGGCGCGGCGAGCTCAAGAATGTCGGTCGCATGGACAGCGCAGGCGTGGCGGTCTGGCTCAACGGCGACGCGCTGTTCAGCGGGCTGTACCTCAATGAGCTGCTGATTCGCCTGCTTCAGGCCGAAGACCCGCACCCGGTGATGTTCGAGCAGTACGCTGCCACCTTGCAGGCACTGGGTGCGGGGCGCCCGCTGGAGCCGTTGCTGCGTGCCTTCGAATGGCGCCTGCTGGACGAGCTGGGCTATGGCTTTGCGCTTGAGCACGACATCAATGGCGATCCTCTGGTGGCCGATGGCCTGTACCGCCTGCAGGTGGACGCGGGCCTGGAGCGGGTGTACCTGGTGCAGCCAGGCTTGTTCAGTGGCGCGCACCTGCTGGCCATGGCCGAGGCCGAGTGGTCGATGCCGGGCGCGCTGGGCGCGGCCAAGCGCCTGATGCGCCAGGCGCTGGCGGTGCACCTGGGCGGGCGCCCGCTGGTCAGCCGGGAACTGTTTCGCAAGCCTTGATCACGACGTATGCTGTGAGGCTCAATTTTCAGGAGAGTCTCTTCGTGACCACCAGCAACCGCATCCTCCTTGGCGTGAACATCGACCACGTGGCGACCCTGCGCCAGGCCCGTGGCACGCGATATCCGGACCCGGTCAAGGCCGCGCTGGACGCCGAAGAGGCGGGTGCCGACGGCATCACCGTGCACTTGCGCGAAGACCGCCGGCATATCCAGGACCGTGACGTGCTGGTACTGAGCGAGGTGCTGCAGACGCGCATGAACTTCGAGATGGGCGTCACCGAAGAGATGATGCAGTTTGCCGAGCGCATTCGCCCGGCGCACATCTGCCTAGTGCCCGAGACACGCCAGGAACTGACCACCGAAGGTGGCCTGGACGTGGCGGGGCAGGAGGCGCGGATCAAGGCGGCGGTGGAGCGCCTGTCGCGCCTGGGGTCGGAGGTGTCGTTGTTCATCGATGCCGACGAGCGCCAGATCGAGGCCTCGCGCCGCGTCGGCGCGCCGGCGATCGAACTGCACACCGGGCGTTACGCCGATGCGCAGACCCCGGCCGAGGTGGCCGAAGAGCTCCAGCGCGTGGCCGATGGCGTGGCCTTCGGCCTGGCCCAGGGGCTGATCGTGAATGCCGGGCATGGCCTGCACTACCACAACGTCGAGCCGGTGGCGGCGATCAAGGGCATCAACGAACTGAACATCGGCCATGCACTGGTGGCCCATGCGTTGTTCGTGGGCTTCAAGGGTGCGGTCAGCGAGATGAAACAGCTGATTCTGGCAGCCAGCAACCGCTGAATGCGTCGTGACCTTCGCCGGCAAGGCCGGCTCCAACAGGCGCTGCGATTCCTGTAGGAGCCGGCCTTGCCGGCGAAGCCGCCTAGCCAAATATCAGACTGAAGCGCGTAGGCCCCTGCGCCGCGCTGGTCACCTCCACCTGCCCACCATGCACCTGCATGATCGACTGCACGATGGCCAGCCCCAGCCCCGTGCCGCCCTCTACCCGCGAGCGCCCGCAGCCCACCCGGTAGAACCGCTCGAACAGGTGCGGCCAGTGCACCGCCTCGATCCCCGGCCCCTCGTTGCGCACCCAGCATTGCACGCCCCGTGCGCTCTGCTCGATGCCGATTTCCACCAGGCGGCCCTCGGGGCTGTGGCGAATTGCATTGCTCAACAGGTTCGACAGCGCCCGCTGCAGCATCAGCCGGTCGCCCTGCACCGTGCCCCAGCCGCTGACCTTCAGGGTGATCGCCTTGCATTCGGCGCTCAGCGCGAACAGCTCCACCACCCGTTGCGCCTCGTCGGCCAGCGCCACCGGCTTCAACGCCAGTTGCTGACGCGGCGCGTCCACCTGGGCCAGGAACAGCATGTCGGTGATGATCCGGTTCAGGCGCGTCAGCTCCTCGATGCTGTCCTCCAGCGCCACCCGGTAATCCTGCGCCGAGCGCACCCGTGACAAGGTCACCTGGGCCCTGCCCATCAGGTTGCTGATCGGCGTGCGCAGTTCGTGCGCCAGGTCATCGGAAAACTGCGACAGACGCTGCACGCCGCCATCCAGCCGGTCGAGCATCACGTTGATGCCGCGTGCCAGGGCACTCAGTTCCTGGGGCAGCTTGTCCTCGGGCAGGCGGTGGCTCAGCTCCTGCGCCGACACCTGGGCGGCAATCCGCCGAAACCTGCGCAGCGGCAGCAGACCACGCTGCACCAGCTTCCAGGCGGCAATGCCGATCAGCAGCAACAGCAGTGGCAACGCCAGCAACGTCGAACGCAGGTAGGCCTGCAGCAGGCCGAGGTCGTCGGCCCGGTTCAGCGTCAGCAGTACCCGCACCGGGGTGCCGTCACGCAGGGTCATCAGGCGTGCGGCGGTCATCAGGCGGGCCTCGGCGCTGTCCTGCCATTCGCTGTAGCCCAGCGCTGTCCCGGCCGCGATACGCCGCAGCGGCTCTGCCTCCACTGCAGGCCCCAGGCTCAACAGGGCCGGGTGGCGTCCGGTCTGGGCGATGATGTTCAGGCTCAGGTCGTCGTGGCCCATCACCAGGTCGAGCAGGGGGTGGGCGCGCGAGCCCAGGTCGCTGGCCTTCAGGTCCACCCCCAGGCTGTGCTCGATCTGCTCCATCTTGCGTGCCAGCACCTTGCGGGCGCGGTTGTCCAGTTCGTGGTCCAGCGCCAGTACCGCCAGGCTCGCCAGCAGCAGCACCAGCGCCGCGCCCATCAGGCTGACGCTCAGGCCCAGGCGCAACGACAGTCGTGCCGGTTTCATTCGCGCGCTTCCAGCACATAGCCCACGCCGCGCAGGGTGTGGATCAGCTTGTCCTCGAAGGGGTCGTCGATCTTGGCCCGCAGGCGCCGGATCGACACCTCCACCACGTTGGTGTCGCAGTCGAAGTTCATGTCCCACACCAGCGAGATGATCTGCGTGCGCGACAGCACCTCGCCGCTCTGGCGCATCAGCAGGTGCAGCAGGGCGAACTCCTTGGCCGTCAGGTCGATACGCTGGTTGCGCCGGTAGGCGCGGTGGCGGCTGGGGTCCAGCTCAAGGTCGGCGACCCTGAGCGTGGCCGGCGCCAGGTTCTGCTCGCTGCGCCGCAACAGGCTGCGAATGCGTGCCAGCAGTTCGGGAAACTCGAACGGCTTGAGCAGGTAATCGTCGGCGCCCAGGTCCAGGCCCTTGACCCGATCCGAGAGCCGGCCGTGGGCGGTCAGCATCATGATACGGGTCGAGGACTCCGCCCGCAGGCGTTGCAGCACGCTCCAGCCGTCGAGCTGCGGCAGGTTGACGTCGAGGATGACCAGGTCGTAGGCGTGCTGGCGGGCCAGGTGCAGGCCGTCAATGCCGGTGGCGGCGCAGTCGACGATGTAGCCGTTCTCGCTCAGGCCCTGCTGCAGGTACTCGGCGGTACGGACTTCGTCTTCGATGATCAATAGGCGCATGGGGTACTCGCGGCGTGCAAAACGGCAATTCTCAACCCTTGAGTCACTTCAGGGTCAAGGCGTGTCGCGCATGGTAAGCCAAGCCGGTCCTGAGCGGCGCTGGATAACAGATTTGTAATCCTGGGGTCATGTTGACGATAAAGCCCGCTCCCTAAAGTGCCCGCTTCGAAATGGGCGCGGGGGATTCACGCATGACGTGCAGGCACAGGCTTCATCCACAGCGCGTGGCGCGGCTGGCGGCGCTGGCCGGGGTGCTGCTGGGGCTTTCGACAGCGCTGCAGGCGAGCGTGCTGACGCTTGATGCCGCCTTGCGCACCGCGCAGGACAACAACCCCGAGCTTGCCGCGGCGCGCTGGGGCACCGAGATCGCCCTGGGCGAACGCAACCAGGCCGGCCTGCTGCCCAACCCGGAGTTGAGCTGGGAGCAGGAAGATACCCGCCGCGGCTCGCAGACCACCACCGTCAGCCTCAGCCAGCGCCTGGAACTGGGCGGCAAGCGCGGTGCGCGGGTGGAGGTGGCCCAGCGCGAGCAGGCCCTGGCGGCGCTGGAACTGGAACGCCAGGGCAATGCCTTGCGCGCCGAGGTGCTGGCTGCGTTTCATGCCGCCGTGCAGGCCCAGGAACGGCTGCAACTGGCCGAGCAGTCGCTGCGCCTGACTGAGCGTGGCCTGCAGGTGGTGCAGGGGCGGGTGCGGGCCGGCAGCGCTTCCCCCATCGAAACCACCCGCGCGCAGGTGCAGGTGTCCGAGATGCGCCTGGAACGAGGCCGTGCCCAGCAGGCCGTGGCCGTGGCCTATCAGCAACTGGCCAGCGTGACGGGGGCGCCGCAGGCGGGGTTCGAGCGGGTGGCAGGCATGCCGTCCGACGCCCTGACCCCAGCCGAGGGCGACACGCTGCTTGCCCGCCTCGAGCGCACGGCCGAGCTGCGTCTGGCCCGCCTGCAGATCGAGCAGCGCGAAGCTGACCTGGGGCTGGCTCGCAGCCAGCGCATCCCCGACCTCACCGTCAGCCTGGGTAGCCAGTACAGCGAGGCCGACCGCGAGCGCATCAATGTGGTCGGGGTGTCGATACCGCTGCCCTTGTTCGATCGCAACCAGGGCAATGTGCTGGCGGCGGCGCGGCGTGCCGATCAGGCCCGCGACCTGCGCAACGGCGCCGAACTGCGGGTGCGCAGCGAAGTGGTGCAGGCGCTGGCGCAGTGGCAGGTGGCTGCGGGCGAGGTACAGGCCTTCGACCGCTCGATACTGCCGGCGGCGCAGCAGGCGGTGGACGCCGCCACGCGGGGTTTCGAGCGCGGCAAGTTCAGCTTTCTCGAGGTGCTCGACGCCCAGCGCACGCTGGTGGCGGCGCGCACCCAATACCTGGCGGCGCAGGCCCAGGGCAGCGATGCGCGAGTCCGCCTGGAACGACTTTTCGGCGACCTGGCCACCGCCAGCCGCTGACCCCCGACGATTTGCCGAGGAATGTGCATGAACAGCAAAACCATCACGCTGGTGGCCGTCACCCTGACCCTGGGCGTTGGCCTGGGGGTTGTGCTGGGTCACCAGATGAATGCGCCGCAGGCCTCCCACGCGGCGCATGCCGAGGCGGGCCATGGCGATGAGGAAAAGGGCCATGGCGACGACGCCCATGGCGAGGAAGGCCATGGCGAAGAACAGCAGGAGGGCCACCTGACCCTGAGCGACGAGCAGATCCAGGTGGCCGGTATCGAGCTGGCCACCGTGGCCCCGCGCACCTTGAGCCGCAGCCTCGGCCTGCCGGGCGAGATCCGCTTCGACGAGGACCGTACCGCGCACCTGGTGCCGCGCGCGGCCGGGGTAGTGGAATCGGTGGCCGTGGTGCTCGGCCAGCAGGTCAAGGCCGGGCAACTGCTGGCGGTGATCGCCAGCCCGCAGATCTCCGAGCAGCGCAGCGAGCTGGCGGCCAGCCAGCGGCGACTGGAACTGGCGCGCGGCACCTTCGCCCGCGAGAAAGACCTGTGGCAGGAGGGCATCTCTGCCGAACAGGACTACCTGCAGGCGCGCCAGGCCCTGCAGGAAGCCGAGATCGCCGCCACCAATGCCCGGCAGAAGATCAGCGCGCTGAGTGGCAGCGTGGTGCTGGCCGGCGGCAACCGCTATGAGCTGCGTGCACCGTTTGACGGGCAGGTGGTGGAAAAGCACCTGGTGCCGGGCGAAGTGGTCAGCGAGAGCAGTGCGGCCTTCACCTTGTCCGACCTGTCGCGGGTGTGGGCAACCTTTGGCGTGGCCCCGCGTGACCTGGCCAGGCTGCGCGTCGGCATGCCGGTGACGGTGCTGGCCAATGAACTGGGCGAGCAGGCCAGCGGCACGGTCAGCCATGTGGGCAGCCTGCTCGGCGAGCAGACCCGCACCGCCACCGTGCGGGTCACCCTGGACAACCCTCGCGGCGCCTGGCGCCCCGGCCTGTTCGTGGCAGTGCGGGTGCCTACCGAGCGTCTGGACGAGGCGCTGGCGGTACCGGAGGCCGCGCTGCAGACCCTCGAAGAGCAGCCCACCGTGTTCGTGCGCAGTGCAGAGGGCTTCACCGCCCAGGCGGTGACCCCGGGTGTGGTGGCCGACGGCTTCGTGCAGATCAAGGCGGGCCTGCAGGCCGGCCAGCAGGTGGCGGCACAGGGCAGCTTCATCCTCAAGTCGGAGCTGGGCAAAGCCAGCGCCGAGCACTCCCACTGAGCCCCCACGAGTACTCCTCATGTTCGAACGGATCATTCAATTTGCCATCGAGCAGCGTCTGATCGTGATGCTCGCGGTGCTGCTGATGGCCGGGCTGGGGCTGGCCAGCTACCAGAAGCTGCCGATCGATGCGGTGCCCGACATCACCAACGTGCAGGTGCAGATCAACACCTCGGCGGCGGGCTTTTCACCGCTGGAAACCGAGCAGCGCATCACTTTCGCCATCGAGACCGCCATGGCCGGCCTGCCGGGCCTGGAGCAGACCCGTTCGCTGTCACGCTCGGGGCTGTCACAGGTGACGGTGATCTTCGACGAGGGCACCGACCTGTTCTTCGCCCGGCAACTGGTCAACGAGCGCCTGCAACAGGCGCGCGGGCAGTTGCCCGACGGCGTCGAGGCGGCCATGGGGCCGATCTCCACCGGCCTGGGCGAGATCTTCCTGTGGACCGTGGAAGCCGCGCCGGATGCGCGCAAGGCCGACGGCAGCGAGTACACGCCCACCGACCTGCGCGAGATCCAGGACTGGATCATCAAACCGCAGTTGCGCAACGTGCGCGGCGTGGCCGAGATCAACAGCATCGGCGGCTACGCCAAGGAGTACCAGATTGCCCCCGACCTCAGGCGCCTGGCCGCCTACAAGCTGACCCTGGGCGACCTGCTGACGGCCCTGGAGCGCAACAACGCCAACGTCGGTGCCGGCTACATCGAGCGCCGTGGCGAGCAACTGCTGATTCGTGCGCCGGGGCAACTGGCAGGCATCGACGACATTGCCAACATCGTGCTGGCCACTGTCGACGGCACCTCGATTCGCGTGCGCGATGTCGCCCAGGTGGGCATCGGCCGCGAACTGCGCAGCGGCGCGGCTACCGAAAATGGCCGTGAGGTGGTGCTGGGCACCGTGTTCATGCTGGTCGGCGAGAACAGCCGCACCGTGTCGCGGGCAGTGGCCGACAAGCTGGCGCAGATCAACCGCACGCTGCCGGCGGGTGTCAGCGCGGTCACGGTGTACGACCGCACCGACCTGGTCGACAAGGCCATCGCCACGGTGAAGAAGAACCTGGTGGAAGGTGCGATCCTGGTGATCGCGGTGCTGTTCCTGTTTCTGGGCAACATCCGCGCCGCGCTGATCACCGCCATGGTGATTCCGCTGTCGATGCTGTTCACCTTCACCGGCATGTTCGGCAACAAGGTCAGTGCCAACCTGATGAGCCTGGGTGCGCTGGACTTCGGCATCATCGTCGATGGCGCGGTGGTGATCGTGGAGAACGCGATCCGCCGCCTGGCCCACGCCCAGCAGCACCATGGCCGCCTGCTGACCCGCTCCGAGCGCCTGCACGAAGTGTTCAATGCCGCCCGCGAGGCGCGCCGCCCGCTGATCTTCGGCCAGTTGATCATCATGGTGGTGTACCTGCCGATCTTTGCCCTGAGCGGGGTTGAGGGCAAGATGTTCCACCCCATGGCCTTCACCGTGGTGATCGCCCTGCTGGGAGCGATGCTGCTCTCGGTGACCTTCGTGCCGGCGGCCATCGCGCTGTTCGTCACCGGCAAGGTCAAGGAAGAGGAAAACCTGCTGATGCGCAGCGCCAAGGCCGGCTATGCGCCGCTATTGCGCTGGGTGATGGGGCACCGTGGGCTGGCGTTTTCCCTGGCCGGGGCGTCGGTGCTGCTGTGCGCGGTGCTGGCCGGGCGCATGGGCAGCGAGTTCGTGCCCAGCCTCAGCGAAGGCGATTTCGCCCTGCAGGCGCTGCGGGTGCCGGGCACCAGCCTGAGCCAGTCGGTGCAATTGCAGCAGCGCCTGGAGGAGAGTGTGGTCAGCCAGGTGCCGGAGGTGCAGCGCGTATTTGCGCGCACCGGCACCGCCGAGATCGCCGCCGACCCGATGCCGCCGAACATCTCCGACAGTTACGTGATGCTCAAGCCGCAGGCGCAGTGGCCCGACCCCGGCAAGTCGCGCGAGCAACTGATCGCCGATATCCAGCGCGCGGCGGCGCGGGTGCCGGGTAGCAACTACGAGCTGTCGCAGCCGATTCAACTGCGCTTCAACGAGCTGATTTCCGGGGTGCGCAGCGATGTGGCGGTCAAGGTCTTCGGCGACGACATGACGGTGCTCAACCGCACGGCAGCACAGATTGCCGCAACCTTGCAGGCGGTGCCGGGGGCATCGGAGGTCAAGGTCGAGCAGACCTCGGGCCTGCCGGTGCTGACCATCGAGGTCGACCGCGACAAGGCTGCACGCTACGGGCTCAACGTCGGCGATGTGCAGGACACCATCGCCGTGGCCGTGGGCGGCCGCCAGGCCGGCACGCTGTACGAGGGCGACCGGCGTTTCGACATGGTGGTGCGCCTCTCGGACGACGTGCGTACCGATATCGAAGGCTTGTCGCAGCTGCTGATTCCGGTACCGGCCAGTGCGGGCAGCGACGGCGGTATCGGCTTCATCAGCCTGGCCGAGGTGGCCAGCCTGGCGCTGGTACAGGGGCCCAACCAGGTGAGCCGCGAAGACGGCAAGCGCCTGGTGGTGGTCAGCGCCAACGTGCGTGGCCGCGACATCGGTTCGTTCGTGGCCGAGGCCGGCGAGCGCATCGATACGCAGGTGGAGGTGCCGCCTGGCTACTGGACGCGTTGGGGCGGTCAGTTCGAGCAGCTGCAATCGGCGGCCAAGCGCCTGCAGGTGGTGGTGCCGGTGGCATTGCTGCTGGTGTTCGGGTTGCTGTTCATGATGTTCAACAGCGTCAGGGACGGCCTGCTGGTGTTCACCGGCATCCCGTTCGCGCTGACCGGCGGGGTGGTGGCGCTGTGGCTGCGCGACATTCCATTGTCGATTTCGGCGGGGGTGGGTTTCATCGCCCTGTCGGGGGTGGCGGTGCTCAACGGGCTGGTGATGATCGCCTTCATCCGCAGCCTGCGCGAGCAGGGCCGGCCGCTGCGCGTGGCCATCGACGAAGGTGCGCTGACGCGTCTGCGGCCGGTGCTGATGACCGCGTTGGTGGCGTCGCTGGGGTTCATTCCGATGGCACTGGCCACTGGCACCGGTGCCGAGGTGCAGCGCCCGCTGGCCACCGTGGTGATCGGCGGCATCCTCTCGTCCACCGCGTTGACCCTGCTGGTGCTGCCGGCCCTGTACCACTGGGCGCACCGCAAGGAGGAGGAGCACAATCTTGCAGCACTGTAATGTGCGGCTCACCTTGGCGTTAGCTTGGGCTGCTTATGATCGGTTCGAATCCAATCATGAGGGAAGGTCGATGAACCTGAGCAAGTACGCACTGATCGCCGCGTTGCTGCTGGGCAGCAGCGCGGCAATGGCCGAAGGCGGCGCCGAGCGCACCAAGGCGTTCTGGGCCGAGTTTCGCAAGAGCCAGGAGCGGGTGCATGGGGAGGGCAGGAAGGAGGTAGCGCAGAAGAAGGAGCAGGTGCAGCAGCAGGTGCAGCAGCAGGTGGTGAAGGACTGACGCACGCCGTGTTCGCAAGGGCCTCTGCGCCGGCAAGGCCGGCTCCTGCAGGCGAAGAGGCCCCCTTCTGATTACTTGCGCGCCACCAGCACCGCCCGCCTGGGTGCCGGCAGGCCTTCGACGGTTCGGGTCGGGTCGGTAGGGTCGAGGAAGTCGCTCAGCGACTGGTAGCGCATCCAGTCGGTGCTGCGTTGTTCCTCGACGCTGGTCACGCTCACATCCACGCAGCGCACATCGCTGAAGCCGGCGCGACGCAACCAGCGCTCCAGTGCCGGCACCGAGGGCAGGAACCATACATTGCGCATCTGCGCATAGCGGTCTTCAGGCACCAGCACCTGATGCTCGTCACCCTCGACCACCAGGGTTTCCAACACCAGTTCGCCCCCCTTGACCAGGCAGTCCTTGAGCGCCAGCAAATGCTCGATCGGCGAGCGGCGGTGGTAGAACACCCCCATCGAGAACACCGTGTCGAAACCTTCCAGGTTGGCCGGCAGGTCTTCCAGGGCGAACGGCAAGTGCCAGGCGGGAAGGTCCGGCAGGTAACGCTGCACGGCCTGGAACTGGCAGAAGAACAACCAGTTGGGGTCCACGCCGATCACGCTGTCGGCGCCGGCGCCGAGCATGCGCCATTGGTAGTAGCCGTTGCCACAGCCCACATCCAGCACGCGTTTGCCGCGCAGGTCCAGGTGCGGCGCGACCCGTGACCACTTCCAGTCCGAACGCCATTCGGTGTCCACGTGCACGCCGAACAGGTCGAACGGGCCCTTGCGCCAGGGCGACAGGCCCATCAGCGCGGTGCGCACCTGTGCGCGGGTGGCGTCGTCGCAATCGCTGTCCAGGCGCAGGCCGTGCAGCAGGTCGACCTGGCTGGGCTCCAGGGCCGGCAGCGCATCCAGTGCGCTTTGCCAGCGCTCCAGGTCGCCATGGCCCTTTTCCAGCTTGGCATCGAGTTGCGCTTGCAGGCCTTGGGCCCAGTGCGCCAATGGGGTGCCCGCCATGCGGCGGACCAGGGGAGTCAGATCGATCATGGCAGGGCAATCAGCGAGGCGAAGTTCAGGCACTGGAACCACGGCACCACCTGCGAGAAACCGGCTGCCAGCAGGCGCTGACGGTGTTCCTCGAGGCTGTCGGGTTTCATCACGTTTTCGATGGCACTGCGCTTCTGGGCAATTTCCAGTTCGCTGTAGCCGTTGGCGCGTTTGAAGGCCACGTGCAGATCGGTGAGCAGGGCCTGTTGCTGCGGGTCGGCAAAGCGCAGCTTCTCCGACAGGATCAGTGCGCCGCCAGGCACCAGGCACTGGCGAATGCGGCCAAGCAGGGCCAGGCGTGCCTGCGGCTTGATGAACTGCAGGGTGAAGTTCAGCGCCACCACCGACGCCGGCTGCAGGTCCAGCGCGGTGATGTCGGCCTCGATCACCTGCACCGGCAGCAACTCCTGGTGCATCGCGTCCTGGTGGCTGAGGTATTCGCGGCAGCGCTCGACCATGGCCGGGGAGTTGTCTACCGCCAGCACCTTGCAGCCCTCGCTGCGTACATGTCGGCGCATCGCCTGGGTCACCGCACCGAGCGAGCTGCCCAGGTCGTACAGCAGGGTATCGGGCTGGGCGAACTGGGCAGCCAGCACGCCGATGTTCTCGACGATCGTCGGGTAGCCGGGCACCGAGCGCTTGATCATGTCGGGGAAAACCCGCACGACATCTTCGTTGAAGGTGAAATCGGGGACCTGCGCCAGCGGGGTGGCGAACAGGCGATCGGGCTCTTTGCTCACGGGCAATCCAGGCGTTCGGCGGTAAAGGGCCGGCATTTTAGCCAATGTTGCAACAGGATGCATGGCCGACTGACCGGCGCGGCTGGCCGCTGCATTCCAATGCCGGCTTCGAGGAAAGCCTGCCGGCTATTTGTCTTGCCGGCGGGTCCTTAGAGTGAAGTGGCTTGACCCTATTGGCTCACTCACAAGGAATGTGAAATGAAACTCGAACCTGGCGCGCGCTCGTACGATACCGGTGAACTGGAAAAGGAAGCGGCCCTGCTGCCCAGAAACCTGATCGAAGGCATGAACCAGCGTGATGGCGAAAACGAGGGAGGGCTGACGCTTTCCCGCGAACATATCGTCACGCTCAATCAGTATGTGAAGTATGTCACCGGCCTGCCGACCGAAACCGCGTCGCTGGTGCCCTGGCTTGGCTACACCGACATCAAGGAGCCGGTACTGTCGGTCAGTGCCATGCGCACGACCTTTCTCAACCTGCACAAGCATGCCCGTGCCTGGGGCACGCTGTCCGACGAGTGCAAGAAGCTGTCCGCCGAGCTGGGGGTGTGTGCCCGTGGCATCAACACCACCGGCGAGGGGGTGATGCAGGAATGCGAGAAGACCAAGGCCCTTGGCGGGCGGCGTGATACGTGGGAGTCCGTGCAGTTCGCAGCGCCGGTTGCGTTGAGCTTCGGCGACCGGGAGATCGTCTCGTCGCTGGTGGACTACATGGAGGTGCTCAAGGATGAAGTCGAGCATTTTCACGCGCGCGTAAGCAGTGTGCGCAGCCACACCGAAACCTTTCGCGACACCGCGCGTTTCGAGCTGATGAACGAGGTCGCCCTCAAAACCGACGCCATCGAGCGTCACCAGGCCAGCGGTGCCACCCAGGCCCTGCGCGATGAGCTGGCGGCGCTGGACAAGGAAATCGACAACCTCAACAAGCAGTACGACGAGTACGTCAAGGCGGCCCTGTCCGGGCTGGCGGCCGGCCCGCTGGGGGCGGTCATCTCAGGCTCGATCTACGGCTCCAAGGCCGAAAAGGTGCGCAAGACCCGCAACCGGGTGCAGAAGGAACGCAAGGCTGTGGGGGCGCGCCTGACGGCGGCGGTCAACCTGGAGGGACGCCTGCAGGTACTCACGACCCATATGGATGAACTGGCCACCCGCCTGCAGGAGGTGGTGACCGCTTCCTCGCACCTGCAGACGGCCTGGCAGACCATCGGCACCTACATCGAAGCGTCCATCGAAAAGCTCGAAAAGATGAACGACAGCCGGCAGCTGGGCATTTTCATCATCCATTTCAGAAACTTTCTTTCGCAGTGGGCGTTTATCGAAGCCTGCTCCATCACCATGAGCCGGGTCTTCGACGACACGCTGTGGGCCCAATAAGGAGCTACCCATGAGCAACATTCTTCAATTTCCGCTGGGCTGGGATGATCCGCAGTTCGACAGGGTCCTGCGTGCCGGTGCCGCCTACCTGAAGGCCGCCCAGGAAAGCCGCTATGCCTTCCTGCCCCTGTTGCACGAGCGTGTGGAGCGCAATGCACGCTGTCTTGACGACAACCTCCAGCAACTGATGCGCCATGCCGATCGCATCATCGTCGCGATCAAGAGCAATGACCTGGGCGGCCTCGAAAAGGACATCGACCCGAACGATGATCCCGAGGACATTGCGCAGTATCTGGAGGTGGCACAGGACGCCATCGGCGAGATTGCCGTCAAGCTCAACGATCAGTTGGGGCAGTTGCGCACGGCCACGGCTCAGATCACGGCCATCCCGGTCTATGACTCCAGTGCCGACAAGGCTCGCTATCAGGGCGAGCTCGACAGGCTGGCGGCCAATCGCAAGGCCTGCGAAGACGAACTGGCCGTGCGGCGCGAGGCCCTGGCCAGTCTTGACGAGGCGATCAAGGTACTTGAGGCGGCCAAGGTGGAATCCACCTTCGGCGGCCTGTTGCCGACCACCGAGCAGCTCAAGGCGGCGGCGGATGTCATCGCCACGGGCGGACTGTCGGTCGAGGCAGTGCAAGGCGCGCTGAAGAAAATCGGCGAAATCATCGGTGCGGCAATGGAAGGCATGCGCTATGCAACGATGCTCGAGCAGCGCCGAGGGATGCAGAAGCAGCACGATGAACTGCAACTGCAACTGACCGCAATGGCACGGGACAAGACGCGCCTCCAGGCCCAGTGTCAGCACCTTGAGGCTTATGCCGAGCTGATCACGTCACGCGAGCAATGGCTGGCCGGCATCAGGCGCATCGCCGTGCAACTGAAACCGGTGTGGGATCGGCTCATCGCCTGCAGCATCGACGATGTGCAGGCGTTGAGAGCGGTCAGCGAGCTGGTCGAGGCGTTGAAAGCCTACAAGAAAAAGATCAAGGCCGAGTATGTTGCCGGCCTTTGAGTGAAGGGCGCAAGGCGCTGCAGGCTGTGCTGGCCAGCAGCGCCTTGCGGCTTCTGGATTGCTCTGGTGATGACCACAATGAACAACATTATTCAAAGACTGAGGCATCCACTGCCTCAGGATGAGCTGGATACCCAGATAGCCCTGATTCCGCTGCAATTGGTGCAGGATCTGGAGGAGGAGGGGCGGATCGACCTGACGTTCACCCGCGAACACGTTGCCGTGCTGGATGCCTACATGGACCATGTGATGGCGATACCGACCCGGCGGGAGGCCTTTCTGCAGTGGTTGGGATACTACCGTCACCCGGACCCCGAGCTCGACTTCTACCCGATGCAGGTGTTGTTCCATCGCATCAACCTCCACGCCGACTCATGGGGGCGGTTGAAGCAGAAAAGCATTCAGTTGCCCATCGCGCTGATCAACTGCGCCAGCTCCATCAGCCTGTCAGGGGAGCGTGCGCTGCTGGCCTGTGAACGTACCAAGGCGTTGGGCGGGCGCAGGGAGGCTTGGCAAGGCGTGCAGTTCGAGGTGCCCGTGCAACTGGATGCACCAGACCGAACCCTTGTGCTGGAGATGGCACGGTGGGTGGCCAACCTCAAGAACTCGGCGGGCGTCTTCCAGTTCCAGGTCGGCGAAGTACGCAAGGAGACCGACAGGTTTCGTGATGACGCCCGGTTCGAATTGAGGCCGGCACTGGGGCGCAAGATCGAGCGCCTGGTGGCATCCGGCACAAAGGAAGGGAACCTGGGGCTACTGGCGCAGCGCATGCGAAATCTGGTGGTACGCCTGGAAGACGTCACCACTGCTGCGTCGCACCTGCAGACCGCCTGGCAGTTCATCGAGACCTATCTGGACGCCTCGATCGGCAAGTTGCACAGCATGCAGGACAGTCAGCAACTGGCCAGATTCGTCATTCACTTCAAGAACTTCCTGGCGCAGTGGTCATTCATCGAAGAGTGCGCCAGGCGTCTTCAGAAACGCCTTGAGTAAATACTCCGGGGCGCAGCCTCAGCGTACCTGGATGTCGCAGTCGAAGCTCATCGCCGGCTTGACCTCCGGTGCCCAGGGTTGCTGATACACCAGCAGCAGGTGGCCGCTGCCGCTGGCGCTGGCCTTGAAGCGCCACAGCGATCGGCCGGCACTGCCCACCAGGCCGGTGTCTTCGGGGTTGCTGTAGACCTCGGGGCCCAGCGCCGCAAGTACGCCGTTGGCCGGATTCTGCAGCAGCCAGCGATAACCGGTACTGGGGTTGCTGGGCAACGCCAGGGTGATGGCCTGGCCGACATCGAGCGTGACCGGGCACTGGCTCTGTTTTTCCACCAGCAGCGGCTGTGGAGGTGTGGGCTGGCTGGCACAGCTGGCCAGGAGTATCAGGCTCGAACTCAGTAACACACGGGATGCGGTCATCATGACTCCTGGCTCGGGGAGGGTCCGGGCAGCCGATAATAGGGAAAGTGTGCTGCCTTGGGAAGATTCTCACGCTTCGCTGCCGGGTGCCCGCGCGGGCTGCCTGCAGCCCGCGCTGTTTCTGTTACCGCTGTTTCAGAACAGCACCTTGGCCACGTCGCTGAAGCGCCTGGCGAAATGCACCTGCAGGCCGGCCTTCAGGTAGCCGGGCAGTTCTTCGAAGTCGCCGCGGTTGGCCTCCGGCAGGATCAGCTCGTGGATCTTCTGCCGGCGCGCCGCAATCACCTTCTCGCGTACCCCGCCAATCGGCAGTACCTGCCCGGTCAGGGTCAGCTCGCCGGTCATGGCCACGCCTTTCTTCGGTGCCTGGTCGCGTGCCAGGGACAGCAGGGCGCTGGCCATGGTCACCCCGGCACTCGGGCCGTCCTTGGGCGTGGCCCCTTCGGGCACGTGCAGGTGAATGAACGACTCGTTGAAGTAGCCCACCTCACCACCGTACTGCTTGAGGTTGGCGCTGACGTAGCTGTAGGCGATCTCGGCGGATTCCTTCATCACCTCGCCCAGCTGGCCGGTGAGCTTGAAGCCGCGGTTGAGGGTGTGGATGCGAGTCGCCTCGATCGGCAGCGTGGCGCCGCCCATGCTGGTCCAGGCCAGGCCGGTGATCACGCCCTTGCCCGACAGCACCTGCTCGCTGCGAAACACCGGCATGCCGAGTGAAGCTTCGAGGTCCTTGGGGCCGATCTTTATCACTGCATCGGGTGTGTCGATCAACTGCACCACGGCCTTGCGCACCAGCTTGCCCAGTTGTTTTTCCAGCTGGCGCACCCCGGCTTCACGGGCATAGCCTTCGATAACCGTGCGCAATGCGCTGTCGCTGATACCCAGGCTGGCCTTGGCCACGCCGGCCTTGGCCAGTTGCTTGGGCCACAGGTGACGCTTGGCGATGGCGACCTTTTCCTCGGTGATGTAACCGGACAGGCGGATCACCTCCATGCGGTCGAGCAGCGGCCCGGGGATGGCATCGAGGGTGTTGGCGGTGCACACGAACAGCACCTTGGACAGGTCCAGGCGCAGGTCCAGGTAATGGTCGAGGAAGTCGACGTTCTGTTCCGGGTCCAGGGTTTCGAGCAGGGCCGAGGCCGGGTCGCCCTGGTAGCTCTGGCCCATCTTGTCGATCTCGTCGAGCATGATCACCGGGTTCATCACCTCGACGTCCTTGAGCGCCTGCACCAGCTTGCCCGGCTGGGCACCGATGTAGGTGCGCCGGTGGCCCTTGATCTCGGCCTCATCGCGCATGCCGCCGACGCTGAAGCGGTAGAATGGCCGCCCCAGGGACTCGGCGATGGACTTGCCGATGCTGGTCTTGCCCACGCCCGGCGGGCCCACCAGCAGCACGATCGAACCGCTGATCTCGCCCTTGTAGGCGCCCACGGCAAGGAACTCGATGATGCGATCCTTGATGTCATCCAGGCCGGCGTGGTGCTGGTCGAGCACCTTGCGTGCATGCCTGAGGTCGAGCTTGTCCTTGCCGTACACGCCCCAGGGCAGGGCGGTGGCCCATTCCAGGTAGTTGCGGGTGACGGCGTACTCGGGCGAGCCGGTCTCCAGGATCGACAGCTTGCCCATTTCTTCGTCGATGCGCTTTTGCGCCGCAGCGGGCAGGGTCTTGCCTGCCAGGCGCTGCTGGAACTGCTCCAGGTCGGCGCTGCGATCGTCCTTGGTCAGCCCCAGCTCCTGCTGGATGACCTTGAGCTGTTCCTTGAGGAAGAACTCGCGCTGGTGCTCGCCGATCTGGCGGTTCACCTCGGCAGAGATCTCGTTCTGCAGGCGTGCCACCTCGACTTCCTTGCGCAGCATCGGCAGCACCTTTTCCATGCGCTTGAGCATGGGCACGCAGTCGAGTACTTCCTGCAGCTGGTTGCCGGTGGCGGAGGTCAGGGCGGCGGCAAAGTCGGTGAGCGGCGAAGGGTCGTTGGGGCTGAAGCGGTTGAGGTAGTTCTTCAGCTCTTCGCTGTACAGCGGATTGAGCGGCAGCAGCTCCTTGATCGCGTTGATCAGGGCCATGCCGTAGGCCTTGACCTCGTCGGTCGGTTGGCTGGGCTGGTGCGGGTATTCGACTTCCACCAGGTAGGGCGGGCGGTGGTGCTTGAGCCAGGTGCGGATCCGCACGCGGGTCAGGCCCTGGGCGACGAACTGCAGCTTGCCGTTCTCGCGGCTGGCGTGGTGCACCTTGACCAGGGTGCCGTACAGCGGCAGGGCCGAGGTATCGAAGTGGCGATGGTCTTCGGGCGGGGTGTCCATGAAGAACAGCGCCAGGTTGTGGTGCGGGGTCTTGGCCACCAGGTCCAGGGTCTCGGCCCAGGGTTCTTCGTTGACGATCACCGGCAGTACCTGCGCGGGGAAGAACGGGCGGTTGTGGATCGGGATCACGTAGACCTTGTCCGGCAGTTGCTGGCCGGGGATGGCGAGGGTGCGACCGGTGTGGTCGGAGGCGTCGAGATGCTCGACTTCAGCGTCTTGGTCGGGATGTTCGGGGAGATCCTGCTGGTCGCTCATGGGGCACCTGCGTGAATGACTATGGTGCTTAGATGGGGCGGGAGGGGGGAGGTTTCAATGGGCGGACAGGTATGTGCAGTACCGGGCGGCCCCTTCAGCGACAAGGCCGGCGCCTGCCGGGCCATGCTGTCACATGGTCCTGCAGGCGCCGGCCTTGCCGGCGAAGGGCTGCACGGCAGCCCAGGTTCAGCGGTCGATCACTGCGCCAGTTTGTAGGCGATCACGTAATCGCCCATCTTGGTGCCCAGCGAACCGTGCCCGCCAGCCATCACCAGCACGTACTGCTGGCCATCCTTGCCGGTGTAGGTCATCGGCGTGGCCTGGCCGCCAGCCGGCAGGCGCGATTTCCACAGCTCCTTGCCGGTGTTCACGTCATACGCACGCAGGTACTGGTCCAGGGTGCCGCTCAAAAAGCCCAGGCCGCCAGCCGTCACCATCGAGCCGCCCATGCTCGGTACACCCACCGGCAGGCCGATCGGAATCGGCGAGCTGTCGCGGCTGGTGCCGTTCTTGTGCTTCCACACCACCTTGTTGGTGGTCAGGTCGATACCGGCCACATAGCCCCAGGCCGGGGCCTGGCACGGTACGCCCAGGGGCGACATGAACGGGTGCATGATCACCGCGTAAGGTGCGCCGGTGTTGGGCTGCACGCCACTGGTCTCGCTTTCGCGCTTGCTGCCCTCGGCCACTTCGGCACGCGGCACCATCTTCGACACGAAGGCCATGTAGTTGGGGCTGGTGAACAGCAGCTGACGCACGGGGTCGACCGACACGCCGCCCCAGTTGAACACGCCCACGTTGCCCGGGTAGATCAGGCTGCCCTGCTCCGACGGCGGGGTGTACTGGCCCTCGTAGCGCAGTTCGCGGAACTGGATACGGCACAGCATCTGATCGAACGGGCTGGCGCCCCACATGGCCGCCTCGGTCAGGTCCGGGCCCAGCAGGTTCAGGTCCGAGCGGGCCTGGGTCGGTGCGGTGTGGTCGCCCTTGACCGCGCCCTGGGGCGCCGGGATCTCGCGGATCGGCACGATGGCGCTGCCGTCACGACGGTCGAGCACGTACAGGCTGCCCTGCTTGGTCGGAGCGATCAGCGCAGGTTTGACGCCGTCGGCGGTCTTCAGGTCGAGCAGGGTCGGCTGGCTGCCGACGTCCATGTCCCACAGGTCGTGGTGGGTGAACTGGTAGTTCCAGCGTACCTTGCCGGTGGCCAGGTCCAGGGCAACGATGCCGGCACTGAACTTCTCGGCACCTGGGGTGCGGTCGGCGCCCCACTGGTCAGGGGTCTGGTTGCCCAGTGGCAGGTACACCATGCCCAGCTTCTCGTCGACGCTGGCCAGCGACCACATGTTGGCCGAGTTGCGGCTGTAGGTCTTGCCCGGTGCCAGCGGCGCGGTCTCGTCCGGGTTGTCGCTGTCCCAGTTCCAGACCAGACGACCGTCATGCACGTCGTAGGCACGGATCACGCCCGAGGGCTCGTTGGTGGACTCGTTGTCGGTGACGTGGCCACCGATGATCACCAGCTCGCGAGTGATCGCGGCAGGCGAGGTGGAGTAGTAGCCACCGGCGGTGAACGGGCCGATGCCCTGGGTCAGGTCGACCACGCCCTGGTTGCCGAAGCCTTCGCAGACCTTGCCGGTGTCGGCGTTGATCGCGATCAGGCGCGCATCGGCGGTGGGCAGGTACAGGCGACGCGGGCAGCTGCGCACCACGGCCTGGCCGGCTTCGGAGATTTTCGGCGCAGGGGCGCCGTCCATGTTCACGTAGTTGTTTTCGTCGTAGTACGACACGCCACGGCAGGTCATGTGGGCAAAGCCCTTGAAGCCCACCGGGCTCTTGATCTGCGGATCGAAGCGCCAGATCTCGGCACCGGTATCCGGGTCCAGGGCCAGCACCTTGCTGTGCGCGGTGCAGGCATACAGCTTGCCATTGACCTTGAGCGGGGTGTTCTCGTTGGTCAGCTCGACCGGGTCATCGCTGGTCGGCAGGTCGCCGGTGCGAATGCGCCAGGCCTCTTCGAGCTTGTGCACGTTGTTCGGGGTGATCTGACGCAGCGGCGAGTAGCGGTCACCGAATTCGGTGCGCCCGTAGGCCTGCCAGTCGCCATCGGGCATGGCCGGCGCGGTGCTGCTCAGCTCGGTGCTGTCACGGCCCAGCTCGCCCTTGATTTCACCCGGGAAGGTGAACTGGCTTGCCACTGCGGTGGCGCCCGACAGCACCACCGCCAGGCTCAGCAGCCCGGTGTTGAGCTTGCCGGGCTGGCCCAGCAGCGGGCGGCGTGCCCACGGCAGCAGCAACACCACGCCCAGGGCGAACCACAGCGACAGGCGCGGTACCAGTTGCCACCAGTCCAGGCCGACCTCCCACAATGCCCACAGGGTGCTACCCAGCAGCACCAGGCCGTACAGGCCCAGCGCGGTGCGGCGCAGTGCCAGCAGCAGCACGCCCGACAGGGCAAAGCCGATACCGGCGATCAGGTAATACAGCGAGCCGCCGAGCTGGCTCAGCTTGATACCGCCGGCCAGCAGCGCCAGCCCCATCAGCAACAGCAGCACGCCGAGCAGTCTCGGCAGCCAGCGGGTTCTACTCAAGGCACCATCAGTGCTCATCGTGTGTTCTCCATCAAGGTGAAAAGGTTCGAGCCGCAGGGCCCGTTCAGAAGCTGCTCTGGATCTTGAGGCCGCCGATCAGCGCGTCGTCCACGTGCCCGACCCCGCCCGGGTGGCGGATGTACTGCAGGTTCGGGCGCACGGTCAGCCACTGGGCCAGGTGGATGCCGTAATACAGCTCGGCGCTGTACTCGGTGTCCTGGACGGGCAGGAAGGCGGGGTTGTCGTAGTCGAAGAGGGCATTGGCGCGGTTGCGGGCCTCGGCGTTCCTGCGATAGGCCGGGTTGACGTGCACGCGAGCGAGGGCGAAGCCGATGTCGTCCTTGGCGCGGGCATCGAACAGCCCTTTGTAAACCACACCTGCCTGAACATAGTTGTCGATGGCATTGGTCTTCTTGTCGTGCAGCGTGGCATTGGCAAAAACGCTCAGGCCACGTGAGTGATCGCTGGCCAACGACGTCACCTGCTGCTGTGCCCCCAACCAGAACCCGTGCTTGCTCGAGCTGCTGCGATAGTCCTGGCCACTGAGGGCTGCCGGTTGGCCGTTGCCGTCCTTGTAAACATCTTGTGCCTTGGCACTACTGTAGTAGTAACCGGCGCGATATTCCCCTTTGAGGCCGTCGATGGCCGGCGTCCACACCAGTTCCACCGGCAGTACTGCGCCCTGGGTGCCGCTGCCGCTGAGCTTGAAGCCGTTCTGGCGCTCGAGGTTGGAGGGGTTCTGTTCGTAGGCACCGACCTGGGCGTAGAGTTCCGGCGTAAGGTGGTACTTGACGCGCAGTGCCCACTGGCTCACCGGCCAGTTGTACCAGATGCTGCCGGCCCAGTTGCCCACCTGCGAGCCGCAGAAGGCCAGGTTCTGGAAGTCGCAGGGGAAGCTGTTGAAGTCCTCGCCTTGGCCGAAGCGCCCGACCTTCACGTCGAGGTCGCCGTCCAGGTACGTCTGCTTGAACCACATCTGGGTCAGCCGCCAGGTCTGGCCACGGCCCCAGACTTCCTGGGCCGAGGTGAAGCCGCCCACCCGCGGATCGTTGATGCGATCGTTGCTGATGTTGTTGCCGTGGCGCTCGGTCACGGTCAACTGGAATTCGGCGCCCTGCCAGCCGAGGATCTTCTGCAGGTCCAGGTGGCTGCCCAGGCTGAACTGGTCGCTGTAGCGGGCGGTGTTGCTGTGGTCGTGGCCACCGTGCAGGTTGCTGCCCATCTCCCCGGTGTAGCCCAGAGTGAAGTCGTAGCCGCGCTCGGCCAGCGCCGAGCGTGTGCCGCCCCAGTCGCCGAGCATCCAGGGCGAGTCGCCGTCCAAGAGGGGGGCGGCCTGCAGGCTGCAGGCCAGCGTGCTGGCGGCCAGGCCTGCCAGCAAGGTCGCGGCGGCGGGGGGCAGATGATGGAACTGATGCATGAGATAGCGCTGTCTTTTGATTGTTGGAAAAACGGCAAATTGCCCGAGATGCAGGCATCGTCGAGGGCAAGGCAGTATCAGGAATAGGTGAAGCGGTTCAGCTTGAGGCGGGGAGGATATAGGCGAACGTGCCGGAAAAAAAGCCGGATCAGCAAGAGTGACCGTTGCCGGATGGGTAACAATCCGGCAACGGTGTGGGTTCAGAAGGTGGTTCGCAGGCCTACCTGGACGCTGCGACCCGGCGCTGGGGCGATGTCGCGCAGGATCGAACTGGCATAGCGTACGGTCTGGTCGGTGAGGTTTTCGCCGCGCACGAAGGCCAGCCATTCACTCTGGCCGATCTCGAAGCGATAGCCCACGCTGGCCCCCAGGGTGGTGTAGCCGTCGGTGCTGGTTTCATTGGCCGGCTTGCGATGCTGGCTGCTGGCATGCTGCACGTCGACCCGTGCCTGCCAGCGTTCAAGGTTCCAGGTCAGGCCGCTGTTCAGGCGCAGCGGG
Organism: Pseudomonas sp. FBF18; assembly: GCF_024261405.1. Classification (NCBI taxonomy): domain Bacteria; kingdom Pseudomonadati; phylum Pseudomonadota; class Gammaproteobacteria; order Pseudomonadales; family Pseudomonadaceae; genus Pseudomonas; species Pseudomonas sp. FBF18. The sequence goes on from NZ_QKRS01000001.1 coordinate 366,839, forward strand.
GCAATGCGTGGCAGGTCTTCGCCGGTATCCAGGTTCTTGGCGCGGGTGTAGTCGCCAGACAGTTCCAGGGCGAAGCTGCCGTAGGCGTTTTCCAGCAGTTGCCAGCGGTCCTGGGCTTCGATGCCGTAGAAGCGGGCGCGCACGCCGTGATAGAGGTATTCGGGCACGTCGCCATGCTCGTGATCATGGTCGTGATCGTCATCCCCGTGATCGTGATCATGCCCTTCGCGCAGGTTGCCGCTGGCCAGCAGGCCGATGTAGTTGCGGAAATGGCTGTAGAACACGCCCACGCTGCCCTTGTGCGTGCCGTTGTCGAAGCGCAGGGCCAGGTCGCTGGAGATCGCCTTCTCCTTCGAAAGCCCCGGGTCGCCCACCTCGTAGGTGCCGGTGGCGACGTGAGCGCCATTGGCATACAGCTCGTAGAAGGTCGGTGCACGTTCGGTGTAGCCCAGGCTGGCGGCCAGCGACCACACCGGGGTCAACTGGTACACCGCACCCGAGGACAGGCTGGCGGCGGTGAAGCTGCTGGCGCTGTCGGCCTGGGCGAAACGTTCGCTGCCCTGGCTGTCGGGGTCGACCCGGGTGTGCTCCAGGCGTGCGCCCAGGCTCAGGTCGAGGCGGTCGGTGGCCTTCCACTGTTCGAGCACGAACAGCGCCAGGCTGTCGGTATCGGTCTGCGGCACGAAGGCTTCTTCGCCCAGCGCCGAGAACTCGTTGCGGGTTACCTGGGCGCCGATCACGCCTTCCACCGGCCCCAGCGGCTGGTGCCGAGCCTCGACGCGGGCCTCGTAGCCCTTGTTCTTGAAGGTGGTATGCACCTCGCCGCCTTCCAGCTCCTGATGCTTGTAGTCGGTGTAGCCGGCGTCGAACTTGAGCGAGCTGAACGGGCCGTCGAGGTCGCGCAGTTCGGAGGCAAAGGCGTAGTGGTCCTGTTCCATGGCCAGACGCACGCCGGGCTCGGCCACCGAACCGTAGTTGGCATCGTAGCGGCTGTAGGACAGGCCCGCGTAACCGTGTTCCCAGTTGTACGAACCGCCGACGGCACCACCGTCCTGGCGCCCGTCGCTGTTTTCCAGGCGATGCTTGCCGCCGGGTTCGTCGGCATCGCGCACCTTCGAACTGCGGGCGTAGCCGGGGATGCGCAAATCGTTGAACTGGCGGCTGTTGGCGTCCAGGTGCAGGGCGAAGCGGCCATCGCCGGCTTCCAGCTTGCCCGCACTGCTGCGGGTGGTGTCGGCGCCCCCGTAGCGCAGCTCGCCGGCACCATGAATGCCTTGCACCGGCGCGTCGGGGATGCGGTTGTCGAAGGTGTTGACCACCCCGCCGATGGCATTGCCACCGTAGAGCAGGGCGGCCGGGCCGCGCACGATCTCGACGCGCTCGACGTTCACCGGGTCCAGTGGCACGGCGTGGTCGTACGACAGCGAAGAGGCATCCAGTGCACCCACGCCGTTGCGCAGGATACGGATCCGGTCGCCGTCCAGGCCGCGGATCACCGGGCGGCTGGCGCCCGGGCCGAACCAGGTGGAGGCGACGCCGGGCTGGGTGTTCAGGGTTTCGCCCAGGCTGCCCTTTTGCTGCAGGGTCAATGTGTCGCCTTCGAGCACGCTGCTGGGGGCTGCCAGCGGGGTGCCCAACGGGTTGGCGGTGATGACCTGGGGTTGCAGTTCAACCGCGTGGCTGGGCAGCGAGGCCAGCCACAGTGCGGCGGCAAGGGGGGAGAGGTGGAGCGGCAGGTGACGCATGGTGGGGTCCTTGGCAGTTATCGTTTTGGTTACAATATAACATTACCGTAAAACAATAAATGCCAAGGTGCTGTCCAGAGCCTTCGCGGTCACTAGAATCACCTCAGGTGCCCTTGATCGAGAAAGGCCGCACCAGGTGCTGACGCGCCGCCGCACCTGGGCTAAGGTGCGCACCTTCGTTTGGCTGGAGCACAGGCATGACTGCCGCTGACAACAACCCGCTGCATGGCGTGACACTGGAACAGATCCTCACCGCGCTGGTGGCGCACTACCAATGGGAAGGGCTGGCGCAGCGCATCGATATCCGCTGCTTCAAGAGTGACCCGAGCATCAAGTCGAGCCTGACCTTCCTGCGCAAGACGTCCTGGGCGCGGGAGAAGGTCGAGCGCCTGTACCTGAAGCTGCAACGCGGTCGCTGAGCCGATGCCGGTGGCTGACCGTCGCATGGGCATCGGCCTGCTGGCGGGCCTTGGCTGGGCGGCGCTGACCATCCAGCTGTATCTGGTGCTGCTGGCGCGCTGGCAGGATCAGGCCAGCCTGCTGGGCGGGTTGGTGAATCTGTTCGGTTATTTCACGGTATTGAGCAATACCCTGGTGGCCACGGTGTTGACCCAGGCGGCCTTTGGCCGTGAATCGGCGGCGCGGCGCTGGTGGCTGTCGCCCTGGGTGAGTTCTGGGGTGGCGGTGAGCATCGTGTTCGTGGCGCTGGCCTACAGCCTGTTGCTGCGTCACCTGTGGCAACCGCAGGGCTGGCAGTGGCTGGCCGATGAGCTGCTGCACGACGTGATGCCGGCGGCCTATGCGCTGTACTGGTGGTGGTGCGTGCCCAAGGGGCAGTTGCGTTTCACCCACCTGCTGGGCTGGCTGGTATACCCGCTGGGGTACTTTGCGTATGTGCTGGCGCGCGGTCACGGTATCGGTTTCTATCCGTACCCGTTCGTCGATGTGGCGAGCCTGGGCTATGCGCAGGTGCTGCTCAATGCGCTGGCCATGCTGGGGGGCTTCATTCTGGTCGGCGTGCTGCTGATTCTCCTCGACCGCTGGCAGGGCAGGCGCCTGGCACGGGCCCAGGCGCAACCCTGAAGGTCGACGCTTATTCCTCGTCGTTGGGGTCCAGTCGCCAGTAGGCGGCCGCCTTGAGGTACGCCTCGTTCACGCCTTTCTCTTCCAGCAGCAGGCTCTTGGCCTTGCGCGTCAGCGCCTTTTCCAGGGCAACCCAGGCGTACAGCGTGCCCGACGGCAGGCTCAGGTCGCGCAACACCTGCAGCACGTCCTGCTGGTGGCGCCGTACCCAGATCACCTCGACCTGCGCCGCGCTGGGCAGTGGCTGGCGTTCCTGGTCGTCCTCGATTTCGATCACCGCCAGCACCTTGCGTCCGGCTGGCAACTCTTCGAGCCGGCGGCCGATGGCCGGGATGGCGGTTTCATCGCCCACCAGCAGGTAGCTGTCGAAGATGTCCGGTACCACCAGCGAGGCGCGTGGCCCGGCGATATGCAGGTAATGGCCGGGTTCGGCCTGGGCCGCCCAGGTGGAGGCGGGGCCGTCGCCGTGCAGCACGAAGTCCAGGTCCAGCTCGCCGGCGGCCAGGTCGATGCGCCGCGGGGTGTACTCGCGCATGGTCGGTCGCACGTCGGTGGCGGCGGGGTTGTCCAGGGCCACCTGTTCTTCGGGGGAGCAGGCGAACATGAGTTTGACGTGGTCGTCGCTGCCGACGCTGAGAAAGCCCTGCAGCTCGGCGCCGCCGAGGGTGATGCGGCGCATGCGCGGGGTCAGCTCGGTCACGCGCAGTACCTCGAGGCGGCGGCGCTTGATCTCGTGGTTGACGCGATGGATCGAAAGGTTGGGGCTGTCCGTCATTCGGAAGTCTCCTGGGTGGGGGTTGCCGGGCCGGCAACGATGGCTTTTGCGGTGTCGTTGAGCAGGGTGCGTACCCGCTCGATCTCTGCGGGGTTCCAGCGCCCGGCGTGGATCTGCAAGGCATGGCGCAGGTTGTGTACGGCTTCGTGGATTTCCGGCGGACGGTCGTGCACGCGCATCGAGCGCTTGCTCACCTCGATGCGCGTGCGCACGCCGTCCAGGGCGATGGCCTGGTCGACCAGCGACTGGCGCCCGGCGTCGGTGACGCTGTAGAGCTTCTTGCTGCCGTGGACTTCGCCGCTGATCAGCTCGCTCTCTTCGAGAAAGGTCAGGGTCGGGTAGATCACGCCGGGGCTGGGGCTGTAGCCGCCGTCGAACTCGGCCTCGATCTGGCGGATCAGGTCGTAGCCGTGCCCGGGCTTTTCCGAAAGCATGGCCAGCAGCAGCAACTTGAGATCGCCGGGGGCGAACACGCGGGGGCCACGGTCGCCGCGTTCACGGCCGTGCCGGCGCTCGAAGCCGTCATGGCGCTCGCCGCTGTCGCGGTGGGGTGGGTGATGGTCACGCATGGACTGTCTCCTGTCTGCGTTGCGATGTATCTAAAGATATTACTCAAGATATATCTTAACGCAAGACATGGAGATGATTATTTTTCGCATTTAGCGCTGATCTGTTTCGCCGGCAAGGCCGGCTCCTGCACGCAAGCGTGTGGTTGCTGCAGGCGGGCGAATGGCGTCAGGGCTTCGAAAGGTCTTGCGTTGCCACCAGCGGCGGCGTGCACAACGTGTTGCCCCCCGGCTGCAGGTATGGCAGCAGTATCGGCGCCATGCCCTTGAGCACCTGCACCGGCAACGCCGAGGTGAACTTGAATGCCTCGGCTGCGCGCCCCGGCACGAACGCCGTCAAGGTGCCGAAATGGTTGTCGCCCAGAAAGAACACGAACGTCGCGGTGCGGTTCAACGAACGCGAACCGATCAGCCGCCCGCCAGCACCGAAGCTCTCGATGCGGTTGTCCCCGGTGCCGGTCTTGCCGCCCATGGTCAGCAGGGTGCCGTCGGGCAACTTGAAACTCCCCGACACCCGTCGTGCCGTACCGGCGTCCACCACCTGCGACATGGCCCCGCGCAGGGCCCGCGCCACTTCCACCGACAGCACCCGCTGGCCCCGGTCCGGGTCACCGGCCAGGCGCAGTTCATAGGGCGTGTCGGCGGCGAAGTGCAGGGTGTCGATACGCAGCACCGGCAGGCGCACGCCGTCGTTCTGGATGATGCCCACCAGCTCGGCCAGCGCCGCCGGGCGGTCGCCCGAGCTGCCGATGGCGGTGGCCAGCGATGGCACCAGGTGATCGAACGGGTAGCCCACGCGCTTCCAGCGCTGGTGAATGTCGAGGAACGCCTCGATCTCGACCATGGTACGGATACGGCTGTCACGGGCGCCCTTGTGCCGGCTCTTGAACAGCCAGCTGTAGACTTCCTGGCGTTCGAAATGGCTGGCCAGCACCGCGTCCTGAAAGCTTGCGGTGGGGTTCTTCAGCAGGTAGCCCAGCAGCCACAGGTCCAGCGGGTGCACCCGGGCGATGTAGCCCTGGTCGGGCAGGTCGTAGGTGCCCGGGCCGTAGGCGGCATACAGGCCTTCCAGACGCTGGTCGGTCAGTTGGTCCTTTTTCAGCGGTGGCCGCTTGGCCGCCCCTGGCTCGGCCTTCATGTGCGCGCGCACGAAGGCGTTGAAGGTGGCCTGGTCGGCCTCGGGGAACAGGTAGCGGTGCACGGCGGCCAGGCGGATCGGCGTGACCCGCAGGCTGTCGAGAAAGGTGTCCAGGCGTTCCTGGGAGGTCTTGCGCTGGTACTTCTTCCAGAACCGGCGCATGAAGTCGGTGCCCTCGCGGTCGGCGAAGCGTGCCAGGTACTCCTGGCGCCGCGGCTCGGCATCGTCCTTGAGCAACTTGCCGCTGTTGCCCGGTGCCGAATAGGTGCTGTAGCGCACCAGGTCGCGCATCAGGCGAATGAAGGGCAGGTTGATCGACTCGCGCAGGGCATCCTTGAGGGTCGGCATGCGGCCGTTGTCCTCGCGGCGAAAGTTGTTGAACACATGCATGCCGCCGCCGGTGAAAAAGGCTTCGCCGGGGCTGGCCGAATACTTGCGCTCCAGCGCCGCGTCGAGCATCGCGGTGATGTTGCGGTCCTTGTTGCGGGCCAGGTAATCCAGGGCCCAGCGGCTGATGAAGTCGGTGTCGGCCACCTCCACCTTGCTCAACTGGGCCGGGGTCATGTCGACGTACTTGTCGTGCAGCTCGGCGATGATTTCCAGGTACTGGGTCAGCACCCGCAACTTGGCGGTGGAGCCCAGCTCAAGCTTGCTGCCCTCGTTGATGTCGAACGGCTGGTCGGTGCTGTCGGTCTGTACCCGTACCCGCGAGCCGTCGGCGGTGCGTTCCAGCAGGGTGAAGCTGTAGCGCACCTGGGTGGTGCTGGTGGGGGTGAGCAGGCGTTCGCCAATCAGCCCCATCTGCGCCGCAAAGGCCGGATCGGCGAGGCTCTTGAGGTACTCGCTGACCTGCCCCTGCAGGTCGGCCTGCAAAGTGCTGGTGGCCGACAGGTCGAGGCGGTCCAGGTCGTACAGCGGGCGCCCCAGCGCCGACGACAAGCGGCTGCGAGCCACGCTGATGCCCTTGTTGGTGACGATGGGCACGATGGTCGGCTGCGCCACCCAGTCGCGAAACACCACCTTGCTTGCCAGCGCGGCATCGGCCAGCGGGCGGTCGATGATGTTGTTGGCGGCCAGCAGGCGCACGTGGCTGTCGGTGAGGGTGGCCAGTTCGTTGCGACCCTTGGACAGAAAGTGCGACGGGCGGCGCTGGGCAATCATCAGCGACAGCACCTGGCGCAGCGCCAGGCCACGCGCGGCCAGGCTGGCCGGGTCGCTGTCGGCACTGGCCAGGGTCTTGTTGACCTCGGCAAAGTCGGCGCCGTACCACACCCGCAGGCCCTCGGCCATGCCGTGCACTTCGCCGTGGCCGGGCACCGCCGACAGCGGCACGCTGTTGAGGTAGTCGCGCACGATGCGCTGGCGTGCGCCCAGGGTCTGCGGCCCGTCCTGGTAGGCGCGCACGCTGGCCGAAATCATCTGGCGCAGTTTCTCGCTGCCCGACACCGTGAGGCCATCGGGGGAGTGGCGGTATTTTTCCAGCTGCGTGGCCAGCGTGCTGCCGCCGGCCGACTGGCCGGGCAGGGCCAGGTGCTTGGCGACCTGACTGTAGGCGGCCATGGCGAAGCGCGGCCAGTCCACCGCCGGGTTGCTGCGCGGATCGGCGTGGTCGAGCAGGTCGCGGTTCTCGATGAACAGCAGGCTGTGCACGATCACCGGCGGGATCGAGGCGAAATCCGGGTACAGGTGCTGCGGGTAATGGAACTGGTACAGCGCGTCGCCCTTGCAGTCGGTGATCGACAGGCCGGCCTGGATCTTCTCGGCATAGGGCACGAAGAACCCGTGCTGCACATAGTTCATCAGCGCCGGCGAAAAACGCGCCTGCTCGACGATCACGTAATCGCGCTTGAACAGCCGCGGCAGAAACTCGCCCAGCGCGCTGTAGCCCAGGCGCTTGTCGAACGGGCCTTCGCCCGGGTAGATGACGGCATCGCTGGGGCCCTTGTGCATCGAATAGCTCAGGGTGGCGGCGAACTGGCTGAACTCGCGCGCCTGCAGGCGCGAGGTGTGCATTTCACGGGCGATCGCCAGGCCCAGCAGTACCAGGGCCCCCAGCACCAGCAGGCCGAACAGCCACCAGCCATAGCGCCGGCGGGGACGTTTGGGCAATGCGGGAGTATCCGGTTGTTCTGCGGCAGCCTGCGTCTTGTCTGGTTCCGTTTGCCACTGTGCGCCCATAGTGTTCAGCCCGGCTGCGTATGTTCGTCTCGCTTGCCTGAAGCTTAGACGCTGGTCGCAATTGATGAAAAATTTGTGGGTTGCCAGCGGCAGGTTCGCCAATCACGGCGCGAACATGCGCCTTTGGTGCAAGGTTGTGTTGCCCCGTTTTGGTGCTATGTTAGCCGCCCGGTTGACACCCGCACGACCAAGCGCGGGAAATGCCACTCCGAATAAGCGGTAATTGCCGAGAGTTCTCGCCAAATATCGGGGTTTATATAGTGAAAAGCCCTGTAGCGGCCTTCCTATACTGCTCGCCCCTTTCGCTCGGCCGGTGCTCCGCGCCCCGGTCGACGTGCTTGCCCACAAGGTGAGCCCGGCGCGGCGAAACAGCAGCCTATCGGCGCTGTACAGCCTGCACGAAGGGTTATATCCAATAACAAAATGAGGTTGTATTCCTATGCCAGTCGGCAACCACCCTTCTCATGGTGAGACCGCCCAGGGCGGCCCACTCAAGCGGGAACTCGGCGAACGTCACATTCGCCTGATGGCGCTGGGCGCCTGTATCGGTGTCGGGCTGTTCCTCGGTTCGGCCAAGGCCATCGAAATGGCCGGGCCGGCGATCATGCTGTCCTACATCATCGGCGGCCTGGCGATCCTGGTGATCATGCGCGCGCTGGGCGAGATGGCCGTGCACAACCCGGTGGCCGGGTCCTTCAGCCGCTACGCACAAGACTACCTGGGCCCGCTGGCGGGCTTTCTGACCGGCTGGAACTACTGGTTCCTGTGGCTGGTGACCTGTGTCGCCGAGATCACCGCGGTGGCCATCTACATGGGCATCTGGTTCCCGGACGTACCGCGCTGGATCTGGGCGCTGGCGGCGCTGGGTAGCATGGGCGCGATCAACCTGGTGGCGGTGAAGGCCTTCGGCGAGTTCGAGTTCTGGTTCGCCCTGATCAAGATCGTGACCATCATCGCCATGGTGCTGGGCGGCATCGGCGTGATCGCCTTCGGCTTCGGCAACGACGGTGTGGCGCTGGGCATCTCCAACCTGTGGAGTCACGGCGGCTTCATGCCCAACGGCGTGACCGGCGTGCTGATGTCGCTGCAGATGGTGATGTTCGCCTACCTGGGCGTGGAGATGATCGGCCTTACCGCCGGTGAAGCGCGCAACCCGCAAAAGACCATCCCGCAGGCCATCGGCTCGGTGTTCTGGCGCATCCTGCTGTTCTACGTCGGCGCGCTGTTCGTGATCCTGTCGCTGTACCCGTGGAACGAGATCGGCAGCCAGGGCAGCCCGTTCGTGATGACCTTCGAGCGCCTGGGCATCAAGACCGCAGCCGGCATCATCAACTTCGTGGTGATCACCGCGGCGCTGTCGTCGTGCAACGGCGGTATCTTCAGTACCGGGCGCATGCTCTACAGCCTGGCGCAGAACGGCCAGGCCCCGGCCAGCTTTGCGCGCACCTCGCGCAACGGCGTGCCGCGCAATGCACTGCTGCTGTCGATCGGCGCGCTGCTGCTGGGCGTGCTGGCCAACTACCTGGTACCTGAAAAGGTCTTCGTGTGGGTGACCTCGATCGCTACCTTCGGCGCGATCTGGACCTGGGTGATGATCCTGCTGGCGCAACTGCGCTTTCGCGCCGGGCTGAGCCAGGCCGAACGGGCCGCGCTCAAGTACCGCATGTGGCTGTGGCCGCTGAGTTCCTACCTGGCCCTGGCGTTCCTGATCCTGGTGGTCGGCCTGATGGCCTACTTCGAGGAAACCCGCGTGGCGCTGTTCATCGGCCCGGCGTTCCTGGTAATGCTGACGGTGCTGTACCACGTGTTCAAGCTGGCGCCCAAGGGCGACAGTGAAGCAGTGGCGGCATCCAGCGCATCCTGATGTACACAACCCCGGCCCAGGCCGGGGTTTTTATGTGGCTGTACTGCCCCTTCGCCGGCAATGCCGGCTTCTGCAGGTGAGGAGTCGGCGACGCCGTTACGCCGCTTCGGCGTTGGGCTCGAAACTGTCTGCCCGCGCCATCTGCCACATCCGCGAGTAGAACTCGCCGTTCACCTCGCCGGTAAGCAGTTCACCCGGCTTGAGGAACACGTGCAGCTGCGAGAACAGCTTGATCTCGGTGGCCGACATGCGCCGCACCAGGTGCTTGGCCTCCAGCTGCGAGGGGTGATCCAGCCCGGCGGCGGCGAGCATCTCGGCCAGCGCCTTGAGCGTGTTGCGGTGGAAGCTGAACACCCGCTGCGCCTTGTCCGGCACCACCAGCGCCCGCTGGCGCAGGCCGTCCTGGGTGGCCACGCCGGTCGGGCACTTGTTGGTATGGCAGCTTTGCGACTGGATGCAGCCGATGGCGAACATGAAGCCGCGCGCCGAGTTGGCCCAGTCGGCACCGATGGCCAGCACGCTGGCGATATCGAACGCACTGACGATCTTGCCGCTGGCGCCCAGCTTGATCTTGTCGCGCAGGTTCAGCCCCACCAGGGTGTTGTGCACGAACAGCAGCCCTTCGCGCAGCGGCACGCCGATGTGGTCGGTGAACTCCACCGGCGCGGCGCCGGTGCCGCCTTCCTTGCCGTCGACCACGATGAAGTCGGGCAGGATGCCGGTCTCGAGCATGGCCTTGGCAATGCCCATGAACTCCCACGGGTGGCCCAGGCAGAACTTGAAGCCGACCGGCTTGCCGCCGGACAGCTCGCGCAGCTGGGCAATGAACTGCATCAGCTCGATGGGGGTGGAGAACGCGCTGTGGCGCGACGGCGAGATGCAGTCTTCGCCCATCATGATGCCGCGGGTGTCGGCGATTTCCTGGGTCACCTTGTGCTTGGGCAGGATGCCGCCGTGGCCGGGCTTGGCGCCCTGGCTCATCTTGATTTCGATCATGCGCACCTGCGGGCTGCTGGCCTGCTGCGCGAAGCGCTCGGGGTCGAAGCGACCGTCCGAGGTGCGGCAGCCGAAGTAGCCGCTGCCCAGTTCCCAGGTCAGGTCGCCGCCATGTTCGCGGTGGTAGGGGCTGATGCTGCCCTCGCCGGTGTCATGTGCGAAGTTGCCGAGCTTGGCACCCTGGTTGAGGGCGCGAATGGCGTTGGCGCTGAGCGAGCCGAAGCTCATGGCCGAGATGTTGAACACCGAGGCCGAATAGGGCTGGGTGCACTGCGGGCCGCCGACGATCACCCGAAAGCTCTCGGGGTCGCTGAGCGGTGCCGGGCGCATGGAGTGGCCGATGAACTCGAAGCCCGACTGGTAGACGTCGATCAGGGTGCCGAACGGCTTGTCGGCGGTTTCGTTCTTGGCCCGCGAGTACACCAGCGAGCGCTGGGCGCGGGAGAAGGGCAGCGCATCGCTGTCGGATTCGAGCAGGTACTGGCGGATTTCCGGGCGGATGCCCTCCACCAGGTAGCGGATATTGCCCAGGATCGGGTAGTTGCGCCGCACCGCATGGCGGCTCTGCAGCAGGTCGAACAGGCCCAGCAGGCTGAGCAGGCCGGTGACCAGGGTGAAGGGCCACAGCCAGTCGTGGTGCAGGAACGGCAGGCTGGCGAGGGTGAACACGACACACGCGGCGAAGAAGGCATAACGGCTGAGGAGGGAGAGGCTCATGCGGGTTCCTTTTGCAGGCAATCCAAGACCTTATATCGAATGGGGGATTGGATGCCAGTGAACCCATCAAGACAGCGTTGCGGCCTTCGCCGGCAATGCCGGCTCCTGCACACACCGCAAAGCTTCGGGATCAGTGATGGACATCGCGCACCACTCGCTCACGCAGCGCCGCATCCTCCTGCACCCAGTACTGCGCCTTGCCCGCCACCCGCGCCGCTACCGCCACGCCGTCGCGGTACACCACCCGGTTGCCGCTCACCGCTGCCACCTTGCTGCCGGGCAGCAAGGTGCCCACCAGGTTCAGCGGGTCGCTGGCACTCACCGCCACCAGGCTGCCATCCAGCGGGCGCCTGCGTACTTCGCGCAATACGCCGATGGCCTCGGGCAAGGCGAACTGTTCGCCGGCCAGCCCGCTGATGAAGCGACCGCCACGGATCTCGCCACGCGCCTCCAGGCGGTGCAACGTGCGCAGCAGGTCCCGCCAGCTCGGCAGCCAGTCGGCCTCGCGTTCGAGCAGCCGCCAGCACACCACGCCATAGCGGCGCAGCAAGGTCAGGGCCACCTGTTCCAGGGCGTCCTCGGCCGGCGTGCCGGCGCGGCGCAGCAATGCCCAGCGCCCGGCGTCCTCCATGCCGCCACTGAATGCCCCGCGACCACGCCGATGGCTGCGTGCCTGGCGCTTGCTGGCCGGGGTGATCAGTGCACGCAGGCCGGCAAAGCTGTCGGCACTGATCTGCCCGGCCGCCACCAGTTCCTGCAGGGCTGTCTCCAGCTCGCTGGGCAACAGGCGTGCCTCGTCGCGCAGCTCATCGAAAAACAGTGCGCCGTGCTCGCTGAGCGCGGCCAGCACACGTTGCGCGCGGGGCGACGGTGCCGGGGCGTCGTCGGTGGCGGCCAGTGCTCGCCACAACCCCAGCCGCGCCCGTGGCAACAGCACGACAGGGGTGCTGCGCAGGGTACTGGCCGCAGCCTTGCCCGAAGGGGCCAGGCGAGCCCACACGAACTTGCCGGCCCGGCAGGCATCGTCCAGCCACTGCCCGCTGTAGTCGCGCAGCCGGCTCGGCAGCAGGTCGCTTTCCCAGGCCGAGGCCGCTGCGGCGAAGCCTTCCAGTTGGGTCAGCGCCTCGCCCAGCGCCGCCGGGCCCTCCAGCCGTGTGCCGGGCGAAAGGTGCTGCCAGTCGAACAGAAAGCGCATGAAGTCCTGCAGGCTGACCGGCTCGATTTCGCGGCGCAGGCGCTTGAGCGTGTAGCGGTGGATGCGCGCCAGCAGGTGGCGTTCGCACCATTGTTCAGGGGTGTGGCCCGGGCTGAAGTGCCCGCGCATCACATAGCCCTCGGCTTCCAGGCGCAGCATGGCCTGCTCGACCTGTGAGGGGCTCAGGCACAGCGGCGCGCCGATCTCGCTGCTGGTCAGCGGGCCGAAGCCGCTCAGGCGCGCGCGCAGCAGTTCCACGGCAGCACTGTCGGCATCGATGGGCTGATCGAACCCGGGCAATGGGGTGGGCGCCGCTTGCGGGTACAGCGCCAGCAGCCACGGCAGGCGTTCGCGGGCCAGCCACAGGCCGCCACCCTGCGGCAGCTTCAGGTGGCAGGCGCGTGCGCCGGCGGCCAGTTGCTGCAGCCATGCCAGCCAGCCCGGGTTGGCCTGCACCTCGGCATCGCACACGGCCGCCAGGCTCATCAGTGCCTCGTGCATTTCGTCGGTGCCGCCGGGCAACGGCCAGGCCTCGGCACGCACTGCGGCAATCGCCTGCGGATCCAGTGCGCCCAGGTCGTCGGCACTTTGCGGGTCGCTCCAGCGCCGGTTGAGCACGGCCTGGGTGCGCCGCTCTTCCAGCGGTGCGTCATCGAGAAAGGCGTATGGACGTGCATTCAGGATCGCCGCCGCCAGGGGCGAAGGCGCCGGCAGGTCGCGGCAGATCAGGCGGATGCGCTTGTCTTCGATGCGCCGCAGCAAGTTCAGCCAGCCCTCGCAATCCATCGCCTCGTGCAGGCAGTCGTCGAGGGTCTGCTCCACCAGCGGGTGGTCGGGAATCTCGCGCTCGCCGACGATGTTTTCCAGGCACGCCAGCTGGTCGGGGAACACGGCAGCGGTGAGGTCTTCGCTTTTCATGCGCTGGATCTGCGGGGCGACCTTGCGCCCGCCGGCATAGCGCGGCAGTGCCAGCGACACCCCGGCGTTCCAGCGCCAGCGCACGCCGAACAGCGGCGCATCGAGCACGGCCTGGGTCAGCAGGTGCTCGGCACTGGCGCTGGAAATGTAGCGCCACACCTCTTCCAGGGCAAAACTGTGGCCGGCCGACAGCGACAGGATCAGCGCATCCTCGCTGGCTGCCGCCTGCAACTCGAAATTGAAGGTGCGACAGAAGCGTTTGCGCAGTGCCAGCCCCCAGGCGCGGTTGATGCGGCTGCCGAAGGGCGAGTGGATGATCAGCTGGGTACCGCCGGACTCATCGAAAAAGCGCTCCATGATCAGCGTGTCCTGCGAGGGCAGGGCGCCGAGGGCCTGGCGGGTGCGGGCCAGGTAGTCGAGCAGTTGCTCGGCGCTGTCCGCGTTCAGCCCGAGCGTGGCGTGCAGCCAGGTCAGCAGCGGTTGCAGCTGGCCGCCGCTGGCATCCAGGCGCTGGTCGATTTCGGCTTGCAGGCGTGCCACCGCGAAGGACAGCTCGTCGCTGCGCCCCGGCGCCTCGCCCAGCCAGAAGGGGATGGTCGGCGGTTGCCCGTGGGCATCCTCCACCCGTACCTTGCCGGCCTCCACGCGCAGGATGCGGTACGACGCGTTGCCCAGCTGGAAGATGTCGCCGGCGATGCTCTCCACCGCGAAGTCTTCGTTCACGCTGCCGATGTTCAAGGCCTGGGGTTCGAGCAGCACGCGGTAGTCGGCGTTGTCCGGTATCGCCCCGCCACTGGTCAGGGCGGCCAGCTGGCTGCCGCGCCGTCCACGCAACTGGGCACTGACCGCATCGCGGTGCAGGTACGCGCCGCGTACGCCCTGGCGCCCGCTGTAGCCTTCGGCGAGCATGCGCAGCAGGGCCTGGTAATGTGCCTGGTCGAGATTGGCGTAGGGCATCGCGCGGGTGAGGCACGCAAACAGCGCCTGTTCGTCCCAGGGCTGGCAACTGACCTCGGCGACGATCTGCTGGGCCAGCACGTCCAGCGGTGCGTTGGGGATATGCAGCTCGTCCAGCTCGCCACGGCGCACGCAGTCGAGCAGGGCCACGCACTCGATCAGCTCGTCGCGGGTGGTGGCGAACACACGACCCTTGGGGGTGCCGTCCACCTGGTGTCCGGAGCGGCCAACCCTCTGCAGCAGCGCGGCAATCGAGCCAGGCGAGCCGATCTGGCACACCAGGTCGACCTCGCCGATGTCGATGCCCAGCTCCAGCGAGGCGGTGGCCACCAGCACCTGCAGCTCGCCGCGCTTGAGACGCTGCTCGGCGTCGAGGCGAAATTCCTTGGCCAGGCTGCCATGGTGCGCGGCCACCGCCTCGCGCCCCAGGCGCTCGCTCAGGTGGCGCGCCAGGCGCTCGGCCAGGCGCCGGGTGTTGACGAACACCAGGGTGGTGCGGTGCTCGCGGGCCAGTTGCGCGAGGCGATCGTAGACCAGCTCCCACACATCGTTGGCCATCACCGCGCCCAGTGGCGCGCGCGGTACCTCGATGGCCAGGTCGCGCTGGCGCGCATGGCCGATATCCACCAGGGCGCACGGGCGCTGATCGCCCACCAGGTACTGCGCCACCCGCTCGATCGGACGCTGGGTGGCCGACAGGCCGATGCGCCGCAGCGGGCGCTGGCACAGCGCCTGCAGGCGTTCCAGGCTCAACGCCAGGTGGCTGCCGCGCTTGTTGCCGGCCACGGCGTGGATCTCGTCGACGATTACCGTGTGCACCGAGGCCAGGCCCTGGCGCCCGGACGTCGAGCCGAGCAGCACGTACAGCGACTCGGGGGTGGTCACCAGGATATGCGGGGGCTGGCGGCGCATGGCCGCGCGTTCCTTCTGCGGGGTATCGCCGCTGCGCACTGCGGTGCGCAGGGTAGGGGTGGGCAGCCCGAGGGCGGCCAGTTCGGCGCTGATACCGGCCAGGGGGGCCTGCAGGTTGAGCTGGATGTCGTTGGACAGCGCCTTGAGCGGCGAGACGTACACCACCAGCGTCTGTTCGGGCAGCTCGCCGCCGGCGTGCAGGGCCTGGGTGAAGAGTTCGTCGAGGACAGCGAGAAACGCGGTGAGGGTCTTGCCGGAGCCGGTGGGGGCCGCCACCAGCAGCGATTGCCCGCTGCGGATCAGCGGCCATGCCTGGGCCTGGGCGGCGGTCACCGTGGCAAAACGGTGCTGGAACCAGGCACGGACGGCGGGGTGGAAGGCGTCGAGTACCGGGTGATTGCGGGCGGGCAGGTTCATCAGCTGTTTATGCGGCCGTTGCGCCCTGGTTGCAAGGGGCTTTCGTCAGGCTGCTGCGGCCGCTTCGCCGGCAAGGCCGGCTCCTACAGGGAATGCGCCGAACCTGTGGGAGCCGGCCTTGCCGGCGAAGCGCTCAGCAAGATTGAAAGCCCTGCGCCAGCATGTGATCCTAGCGCGCCTTCCCCGCCACGAGCCGCCTACCATGAGCAAAACCATCCGTATCGCCGCTGCCCTGTTGCTCGATGCTCAGGGCCGTACCCTGTTGGTACGCAAGCGCGGCACCCTGGCCTTCATGCAGCCTGGCGGCAAGATCGAACCCCACGAGCAACCCGTCGATGCCCTGGCCCGCGAGCTGTTCGAAGAGCTGGGCCTGCGCATCGACCCGCAGCAGGCGCAGTACCTGGGCCAGTTCAGCGCACCGGCGGCCAACGAGCCGGGTTTCGAAGTGCAGGCCGAGCTGTTTCAGTTGCACACCGACCTGACGCTTGAACCCGCAGCGGAAATCGAGGAAGCCTGCTGGGTCGACGCCCACCAGGTGGATCACCTCGAACTGGCGCCGCTGACCCGTGACCTGATCCTGCCGCTGCACCTGCAACGGGCCGCACAATGATCCCGCTGCACGAATGGCTGCTGTTCAGCGGCGCCGCGCTGCTGATGGTACTGACCCCCGGGCCGAACATGATCTACCTGATCTCGCGCTCGATCTGCCAGGGCCGCATGGCCGGCGTGACGTCGCTGATCGGTGTGGTGGGCGGGTTTCTGGTGCACATGACGGCCGCAGCTGTGGGCCTCACCGCGTTGTTCATGGCCGTGCCGCTGGGTTACGACCTGCTGCGCTGGGCCGGTGCCGGCTACCTGCTGTGGATGGCCTGGCAGGCGGTCAAGCCGGGTGCGCGCTCGCCGTTCGAGCCCCGTGAGCTGGCCCCTGATTCACCGGCGCGGCTGGTGACGATGGGGTTTCTGACCAGCGTGCTGAACCCCAAGGTGGCGGTGTTCTACCTGTCGGTGCTGCCGCAGTTCATTTCGCCCGAGCACGGCTCGGTGCTGGCGCAGAGCCTGACCCTGGGCCTGACCCAGATCGGCGTGAGCTTCACCGTGAACCTGCTGATCGCACTGTTCGCCGCCGGCCTGTCGGCCTGGTTCGCGCGCTACCCGCTGTGGCTGATGTTGCAGCGCTACGTGATGGGCTTTGTGCTGGCGGCCCTTGCGCTGCGCCTGGTGCAGGAACAACGCAAACTGGCTTGATGCTTGCCGCTTGAACCTTCAGCGCACTGCACTGACCCCATCCAGGGTCGAGAACGAGGTGTCCTTGGCGGTCAGCAGAAAGTCGCGCATGTACGGTGCATCGAGCATGTCGCTGCGCACTGCGGCGTACAGCGTGGCGAACAGGCCCTTCTCACCCAGGCGCTTGCCCTTCACGTAGCCGCGCGAGCTGTACTCGTGCAGGGCCCAGTGCGGCATGCCGCACACCCCGCGTCCGCTGGCCACCAACTGCATCATCATCACCGTCAGCTCGGCGGTGCGCACCTGCCCGGGCTCGATGTCGGCAGGCTCCAGAAAGCGCGTGAAGATGTCCAGGCGGTCGCGTTCCACCGGGTAGGTGATCAGGGTTTCCGTGGCCAGGTCCTGCGGCACCACGTAGGGCCTGGAGGCCAGTACGTGCTGGTTGGCTACCGCCAGCATCGCCTCGTAGGTGAACAGCGGCACGTAGGTGATACCGGTCAGCTCCAGCGGGTCGGAGGTCACCACCAGGTCCAGGTCGCCACGGGCCAGGGCCGGCAGCGGGGCGAAGGCGAAGCCCGAGGCCAGGTCCAGCTCCACCTCTGGCCAGGCATCGCGGAACTGGTCGATGGTGGGCATCAGCCACTGGAAGCAGCTGTGGCACTCGATGGCCATGTGCAGGCGCCCGGCAGTGCCGCCGGCCAGGCGCGCAATGTCCCGTTCGGCGCCGCGCAGCAGCGGCAGGGTGGCATCGGCCAGTTGCAGCAGGCGCAGGCCGGCGCTGGTGAAGCGGATCGGCTTGGTCTTGCGGGTGAACAGTTGCATGCCCAGGCGTTCTTCGAGTTCCTTGAACTGGTGGGACAACGCCGACTGGGTCAGGTGCAGGCGCTCGGCGGCCTCCACCAGGCTGTCGGCTTCGCGCAGGGCGTGCAGGGTCTTGAGGTGGCGAATTTCCAGCACCAGGGTGCTCCATGAACAGAATTTGATGGATGAGACAATTCGTTGAGTTTGTCTCATGTTGACGATGCTGTCGACCGCCCGGCAGTTGTCATCAAACGGTCACCGATCTGTGGCAGCGCGCCGGCATGAACTTCATCAGACTCGCGCTTTACTGGCGAACTGCACTCTGGTGTTTCTTTCATGCGGGCAATCCTGTTTCTGGTGGCGCTGTGCAGCGCCTTTTCTTCGTTCGCGGCGCCTCGCTGCGACATCACTTCAGCTATCCGATACGCCGAGGCGGGGCCGGTCAGCCTGGCCTATCAGAGCATCGGGCGTGACAGCGACCCGGCCCTGCTGCTGGTCATGGGCCTGGGCGGCCAGTTGATCCACTGGCCCGACGAGGTGGTACTCGCGCTGTGCCAGCAGGGCTTCAGGGTGATCCGCTACGACAACCGCGACGTCGGCCTGTCGCGCTGGAACCAGCCCCCCGCCCAGGCCAACCTGACGGTCGAGGCGCTGCGCTACCGGCTCGGCCTGCCGGTGGCGGCGCCCTACAGCCTGAGCGACATGGCCGCTGATGGCCTGGCGCTGATGGATGCGCTGCACGCGCAGCGCTTTCATGTGCTGGGGGTGAGCATGGGTGGAATGATTGCCCAGCACCTGGCGGCGATGGCGCCCGAGCGGGTCGAGAGCCTGACCCTGATCATGTCCAGTTCGGGGGCGCAGGGGCTGCCGGCGCCTGCGCCGGCGCTGGTTCGGCAGTTGGCCCGGCGCGGTGCGCCGAATCGCCAGGTGGCCCTGGAGCAGCAGGCCGACCTGCTGGCCGCGCTGGGCAGCCCGCAGGTGCAGGATGATCGCCAGGCACTGTTGCGGCAGGCCGCCACCGCCTACGACCGGGCCTTCAACCCCGAAGGCGTGCAGCGCCAGGTCATGGCCATACTTGCCGAGCCCAGCCGTGTCGAGCTGCTCGACAACCTGCGGGTACCGGCCCTGGTGGTGCACGGCACGGCCGACCCGCTGTTGCCGGTGATGCACGGCGTGCACCTGGCCGCGCACATCCAGGGCAGCCAGCTACGCCTGATACCGGGCCTGGCGCACCGCTTCCAGGAGCCGTTCAAGGCCCCGCTGCTGGCGGCGGTACTGCCTTATCTGAAGGCGCACCGCGAAGAGCTGGGCCATCTGGCCCAACGCTAGTGCAGGCGCACCCATACGCTGACCAGCACGGTGGCGGCGATCAGCCAGGCCACTGCCGCCAGCGCCAGTGACAGCTCCAGGCGCAGGCGGTCGACCAGCACGTACAGCGCGGCCAGGTACACGAAGTAGGGGATGATCGACCACATGCCGAACACGATGGTGGCCTTCAGGTCCTCCAGCGAGCGGCCCTTGCCGATGATGTAGTGGGCAATCAGGGCAAAGGTGGGAAACAGCGGCACCAGCCCGGCCACGTAGTAATTGCGGGTCTTGGCCAGGGCCGCGATGATCAGCACCACCACGGCGCCCAGGCAGGCCTTGAGAATCATGTCCATCGAAACGCTCGCTCAGGCCAGGCCGTATTTTTTGACTTTGTCGAACAGGGTGGTCTTGGCCATGCCCAGCTCCTGGCTGGCCTGGCTGAGGTTGCCGCCGGTGCGCTGCAGGGCGTCGCTGAGCAGGTTGCGCTCGAAGGCCTCGACCGCCTCGGCAAAGCCCAGGCTTTGCGCCACATTGGCGCCGGCCTTCTTGAACGCCGGCAGGCCCAGGGCGTGGCGCTCGGCCACGTTGCGCAGCTCGCGCACGTTGCCCGGCCAGTCATGGGCCATCAGGCGCGACAGGGTCTGGCTGTCCAGCGGCGGTGCCTCGCGGTCGAAGCGCAGGGCCGACTGCTGCAGGAAGTGCTCGAACAGTTGCAGGATGTCTTCGCGGCGCTCGCGCAGCGGCGGCAGTTCCAGGGTCACCACGTTGAGGCGGTAGTACAGGTCGCTGCGAAACTGGCCGGTCTGGCCGAGGGCATCCAGGTCCGATTTGGTGGCGGCGATCACCCGGCAATCCACCGCAATGCTCTGGTTCGAACCCAGGCGTTCCAGGGTGCGCTCCTGCAACACGCGCAGCAGCTTGATCTGCAGGTTGAGCGGCATGCTCTCGACTTCGTCGAGAAACAGCGTGCCGCCGTTGGCGTGCTCGATCTTGCCGATGCGGCGCTTGCCGGCACCCGTGAAGGCGTTGGCCTCGTGGCCGAAGATTTCGGTCTCGAACAGGTTCTCCGGCAGGCCGCCGCAGTTCAACGCCACGAAGGGCTGGCTCTGGCGCCGGCTGAAGTCGTGCAGGCAGCGCGCGACCAGCTCCTTGCCCGTGCCGGTCTCGCCCTCGATCAGCACGTTGGCCGAGGTATCGGCGACGTTGGCGATCAGCTCGCGCAGGTTCTGCATGGCCGGCGAGCGGCCGATGATGCGCCCCTCCAGGGTGCTGCGCTCGGCCAGCTGGCGGCGCAGCGAGAACACTTCGCGGGCCAGGCCGCGCTGTTCCAGCGCCCGGCGCACCACATCCACCAGGCGCTCCGGCGAGAAGGGCTTTTCCATGAAGTCGTAGGCGCCGTTGCGCATGGCGCCCACGGCCATGTCGATGTCGCCGTGGCCGGTGATCAGCACCACCGGCAGGCTCTTGTCGCGGGCCTTGAGGCGGCTGAGCAGTTCCAGGCCATCGATGCCCGGCAGGCGGATATCGCTGACCACGATGCCGGCGAAATCATCGCCGATGCGCTCCAGTGCCTGTTCGGCACTGCCGACGCCTTCGCAGGCGATATCTTCCAGGGCCAGCGCCTGCTGGCACCCGAGCAACACATGCGGATCGTCTTCGACGATCAGGACGGTAAGGGGCGATGGGGTCATAGGGACTCGGCAGGTTCAGTGGGGGCATCGACCAGCGGCAGGCTGAGCACGAACGCGGTACCGCCGCTGGCGGGGTGTTCGACGTTCAGGGTACCGCCGGCTGCAGCGGCGAGGCTGGCCGACAGGGTCAGGCCCAGGCCCAGGCCGTGCTCGCCCGGTTTGGTGGTGAAAAACGGTTCGAACAGGTGCTTGCGCGCTTCATCGTCGATGCCATGACCGTTGTCGCGCACGCGCAGGCGATACTTGTCGCCCACCAGCTCGCCTTCGAGCCAGAGTTGCGGCAGCGGCACCGCGGCCATGGCATCCAGGGCGTTGCCGATCAGGTTGACCAGGATCTGCTCCAGGCGGGTCTGGTCGATGGTCAGTTGCTGGTCGGCGTACTCGAGGTGCAGTTTCAGGTGGCAGCCCTCGATGCGCGCATTGAGCAGTTGCAGGGCGGCGGTCACGGCCTTTTCCAGCGAGGCCTGGCCACGGTCATCGCCGCGCCGGGCGAACGAGCGCAGGCTGGCAGTGATACGGCCCATGCGGTCGATCAGTTCGTTCATGGTCAGCAGGTTGGCGCTGGCGGTTTCCAGCGCACCGCGCTGCAGAAAGCGCACGGTGTTGCCCGACAGGGTGCGCAGCGCCGCCAGCGGCTGGTTCAGCTCATGGGCGATGCTGGTCGACATCTGCCCGATGGCCGCCAGCTTGCCGGCCTGCACCAGTTCGTCCTGGGCATGGCGCAGGGTCTGCTCGGCGTGCCGGCGTTCGCGGATCTGGCCCTTGAGGCGTTCGTTGCTGGCACGCAGGTCGGCGGTGCGCTCGGCAATCTTGCGTTCGAGCTGGTTGTTGGCTTCTTCCAGCGCCTCGCGGGCGGCCAGGCGGGTGGCGATCACCTTGCGCCGCTCGTTCCAGGCTATCAGCAGGATCGCCAGCAGGGCGAAGGCCACGGCCACCAGCACGCCCTGGATCATCGATTCGTGGCGCAGGTCCTGCAGCGGGGTCAGCAGGGTGAAGTGCCAGGGCGTGTCGCTCAGGCGCCGGGTCTGGGCCAGGTAGGTGACCTTGCGGTTGCTGTCGCCCAGTTCGGCATTGGCCGGAAAGGTCAGCTTCTCGACCCCGTCGGCGAGCTTCTCGCGCGCCAGCGGCTGCAGTTCGTTGAGCGGGAACCAGTAGTACTGCAGGCTGCGCGCCAGGCGCTCCTTGATTTCCGGGGTCAGCGGGCGCACCGACTTCAGGCGCCGCGCCGGGTCGCTGGAGAGGATGATGATGCCGTTCTCGTCGCTGACGAAGGCTTCCAGGCGGGCTCGCTGCCAGCGCTCTTCGAGCGCTTCCAGGCGCACCTTGATCACCGCCACGCCGATGATCTTGCCGTGTTCTTCCAGGCCATGGGCCAGGTAGTAGCCAGGTTCGCCGGTGGTGCTGCCGATGCCGTAGAAGCGCCCGGGCTGGCCGCGCACGGCATTCTGGAAATAGGCACGGAACGAGAGGTCTTCGCCCAGGTAACTGTCGACGTCGCGCCAGTTGCTGGTGGCCTGCACCCGGCCGGTGGTGTCGAGCACATAGATGGCGCGGCTGCGGCTGCGCCGGTTGAGCCCTTCGAGGTATTCGTTGACCGCCTGGCGCTGGTCGCCATCGGTGGAGTTCAGCAGGCTGGAGACGCTGTCTTCGAGTTCCAGCAGGCTGGGCAGGTAGGTGTACTTGCTGATCTCGCTCTCGACCGCGCGGGCATGCAGTTCAAGCTGACGCTCGCCGGTCTCGCTGAGGGTGCGGATGCCGTTGTGCTCGCTGATCAGGTAGCCGATCACACCCAGGCCGATCATCAGCAGCAGGACCAGTGGGGGCAGGAACAGGTGGCGGATCAGGCGAGGTTTCACGGCAAGGTCAGGCTTGGCTGGGCGAAAGAGCGTGGGATCGCATTTCATCACAGTGGCCTTGTCACGACCAGCGCCCTCTGCCCGGCGTGGGCCGGGCAGGGGCACCGGGCGGCATCAGTGCTGCAGGATCTTGCTGAGGAAGTGCTGGGTACGCTCGTCGCGCACGCTCTGGTCACCGAAGAACTCTTCCTTGGTGCAGTCTTCGATGATGTTGCCCTTGTCCATGAAGATCACCCGGTTGGCCACTTTGCGCGCAAAGCCCATTTCGTGGGTCACGCACATCATGGTCATGCCTTCGTGGGCCAGTTGCACCATCACGTCGAGTACCTCGCTGACCATTTCCGGGTCCAGGGCCGAGGTGGGTTCGTCGAACAGCATCACGATCGGGTCCATGGCCAGGGCGCGGGCGATGGCCACGCGCTGCTGCTGGCCGCCGGAGAGCTGGCCGGGGTGCTTGTGCGCATGGGCCGACAGGCCGACGCGCTCAAGCAGTTGCAGGCCCTTCTTGGTGGCTTCTTCCTTGCTGCGGCCCAGCACCTTGATCTGCGCGATGGTCAGGTTCTCGGTGATGGTCAGGTGCGGGAACAGTTCGAAGTGCTGGAACACCATGCCGACCCGCGAGCGCAGCTTGGGCAGGTTGGTCTTGGGGTCGGCGATCGAGGTGCCGTCGACCACGATGTCGCCCTTCTGGAACGGTTCCAGCGCGTTGACGCACTTGATCAGGGTGGACTTGCCCGAGCCAGACGGCCCGCACACCACCACCACTTCGCCTTTCTTGACCTCGGTGCTGCAGTCGGTCAGAACCTGGAAATCGCCGTACCACTTGTTGACGTTCTTGATGGAAATCATACGGTTATCCTTTTCTGCAGACGCTTGACCAGGAAGGAAGCGGAGAAGCTGATGACAAAGTACACGGCGCCGGCAAACAGCAGGAACTCGTTGGAGCGCCCGATGATGTCGCCACTGGCCCGTGCCGAGTTGAGGAAGTCCACCAGGCCCACGGTGTAGACCAGCGAGGTGTCCTGGAACAGGATGATGCTCTGCTGCAGCAGCAGCGGGGTCATCTTGCGAAATGCCTGGGGCAGGATGATCAGGCGCATGGTCTGCGCGTAGTTCATGCCCAGTGCCTGGGCAGCCGCCATCTGGCCCTTGGAGATCGACTGCACGCCGGCCCGCACGATTTCGCAGAAGTACGCCGCCTCGAACATCATGAATGCCACGACGCAGGAGGTGAACGCACCCACCGGGGTGTCTTCGCCGGTGATCCAGCGCAGCACGAACGGTACCGCCAGGTAGAACCAGGTGATCACCAACAGCAGCGGGATGGAGCGAAAGTAGTTCACGTAGGCGCCGGCCAGGCGCGACAGCAGCTTGCTCGACGACAACCGCATCAGTGCCAGCACGGTACCCAGCGCGATGCCGCCAATGATGCCCATGAGCATCAGCTGCAGGGTCATCTTCATGCCGTTCCACAGGCCCGGCAGGGCTGGCACGATTCCACTGAAATCCATGTCCATTATTTACCCCCCACGGAGATCAGGCCCGGCACCGCGACTTTCTTCTCGACCAGGCGCATCAGCAGCATCAGCCCCATGTTCAGGGTGAAGTAGATCAGCGTGGCCAGGGTGAAGGCCTCGAACAGGTTGGCCGAGAACTCGGCGGTCTGCTTGGTCTGTGCCAGCAGCTCCATCAGGCCGATCAACGACGCCACCGAGGAGTTCTTGAACACGTTCAGGAATTCGGAGGTAAGCGGCGGAATGATGATCCGGTAGGCTTGCGGCAGCAGCACGTTGTTGTAGATCTGCGGCAGGCTGAAGCCCATGGCGCGGGCAGCGGCTTCCTGGCCACGGGGCAGCGCCTGGATGCCGGTGCGCACCTGCTCGCACACCCGTGCAGCGGTGAACAGCCCCAGGCAGATGACCACGCTGATCAGCGCCGAGGTGGTCGGGTTGAGGTCCTGCTTGTACCACTCCTGCAGGCCTTCGGGCAGCAGGTCGGGTACCAGGAAGTACCAGATGAACAGCTGCACCAGCAGCGGCACATTGCGAAACAGTTCCACGTAGCACGTGGCGATACCCGACACCAGACGGTTCGGTACGGTACGCATGACGCCGAGCACCGAGCCCAGCAGCAGCGCAATGATCCAGGCGGCAACGGCGATCAGGATGGTCCAGCCCAGGCCGGTGATATACCAGTCCAGGTAGGTCTCGCTGCCAACGCCGGTGGACTTGAAAAAAACGCCCCAGTCCCAGTTGTAATTCATCGGGGTCTCCCCTCAGATCGGTTGTTTCACGGGCACCTTCGAGCATCCGGGGGCGCTGGGCGCCCTCGGATGAAAGGTTAGACACTAACTAGCTGGGGGTCAGGACTTCTTTTCGTCTGCAGCTTTGTCGGTAGGATTGGCGATCAGCGCCTTGAGCTCGTCGCTCATGGGGAACATCAGGTTCAGGCCTTTAGGCGGGATTGGCTGGTTGAACCACTTGTCGTAGATCTTGTTGATCTCACCCGACTTGTACAGGGCGACGATGGCGTCATCGACCGCTTTCTTGAACGGGGCATCGCCCTTGCGCACCATGCAGCCGTAGATTTCATAGGACTGCGGGGTACCGGTCACGGCCCAGTCGGTCGGCTTCTTGGCCTTGGCCATTTCGCCGGCGAGCAGGGCGTCGTCCATCATGAAGGCGACGGCGCGGCCGGACTCGAGCATCTGGAACGACTCGCCGTGGTCCTTGGCGGAGATGACGTTCATCTTCATCTGCTTGTCGGCGTTCATCGACTTGAGGATGCGCTCGGATGTGGTACCGGCGGTGGTCACCACGTTCTTGCCGGCCAGGTCCGGGAAGTCCTTGTAGGAGGAGTCCTTTTTGGACAGCAGGCGGGTACCGATCTCGAAGATGCCGACCGAGAAGTCGACCTGTTGCTGGCGCTCGAGGTTGTTGGTGGTGGAACCGCACTCGACGTCAACGGTGCCGTTCTGCACCAGTGGGATGCGGGTCTGCGAGGTGACCAGGTTGTATTTGACCTTCAGGTCCGGCTTGTTCAGGTCCTTTTTCAGGGCCTCGACGATAGCCAGCTGGATGTCGTGGGAGTAACCGACGGGTTTGCCCGAAGCGTCGGCGATGTAGGAGAACGGGATGGAAGCGTCGCGGTGCCCCAGGGTAATGGTGCCCGAGTCGTTGATTTTCTTCAGGGTGCCGGTCAGTTCGGCGGCAAGGGCCGGCGTGCTGATCAAAGCGGTCGCCATGGCGGCGCCCAACAGATGGGGAACGATACGCATCAAATTTTCCTCGACGTTGTTTTTCTTATTGAGCCGTTGGCGGGCTCTTTCGTTCAGCGAACACAGCAATGAAGCGGTTGCGCATTCGGGTACTGAGTGTAGAGCATGACTCATGCCAAACTCTGATTTTGATCATAACCCCATGCAAATAGCGGCGGCGGGCATTTTTTGCCGGGGTATGGCGGGGGAGGGATGTCCGGGTTTCCGATTAAGGGCCAATGGCTCGTTCGGGAAACCGAACAGATAGTCCTTTGTTGGCCTCATCGCGGGTCAAGCCCGCTCCCACTGGTTTGGTGAGCTTGTGGGAGCGGGCTTGACCCTCGATGCGATTTGGCGGTGTCAGGCCGCCTGAATACGCCCGCGGCTCAGTTCTACCCGTTGCAGGTAAACCCGCAGAGCCTGTTGTTCGGCCGGGCTGGTGAAAAGCCCCAGCTTGGTGCGCCGCAGCAGGATATCGTCGGCGCTGACCGCCCATTCCTCGCTGCACAGGTAATCCACCTCGCGGGTGAACAACCCGCCACCAATCGCATCACCCAGGTCGTCCGGGCCCTGGACGCCCTCGAGCAGGCGCCATACGCGGCTGCCGTAGGTCAGCGCCCAGCGCTTGGCGATATCCGCTGGTAGCCAGCCGAAGCGCGCGAGAATCTCGTCGCACAGCGCCTGCGGCGTGGTCATCTGTTCACCGCCCGGCAGGCTGGAGGTGGCGGTCCAGCTACCGGTCATCTGGGTGAAGTACGGCGCCAGCTCGGCCATGGCCGATTCGGCCAGCTTGCGGTAGGTGGTCAGCTTGCCGCCGAACACCGACAGCAGCGGCGCCTCGCCGGCAGACGCCGACAGGGCCAGGGTGTAGTCACGGGTGACCGCCGAGGGGTTGTCCGACTCGTCGTTGCACAACGGGCGCACACCGGAATAGGTGCTGAGGATGTCGGCGCGGCCCAGCTGGTGGTTGAAGTGCGCGTTCACAACCTTGAGCAGGTAGTCGGTCTCGGCCTCGGTGATGCTCACCTGGGCCGGGTCGCCGCTGTACTCGCGGTCGGTGGTGCCGATCAGGGTGAAGCGCTCCAGGTACGGGATGGCGAACACGATGCGCTGGTCTTCGTTCTGCAGGATGTAGGCATGCTCGCCCTCGTACAGCCGGGGCACGATCAGGTGGCTGCCCTGAATCAGGCGAATGCCGTAGGGCGCCTCCAGCTTGAGGTCGTCCTTGATGAACCTGGCCACCCACGGGCCGGCCGCGTTCACCAGGGCGCGGGCCTGGATGGTCTGCTGGCTGCCGTCGGCGCGTTCGAGCTGCACGTTCCACAGCTTGCCCACGCGCCGTGCGCTGACGCAGCGGGTACGGGTGAGGATGTGCGCACCCAGCTCACGCGCGGCCATGGCGTTGAGCACCACCAGGCGGGCGTCGTCCACTGCGCAGTCGGCGTATTCGAAACCGCGGGTGATGGCCGGCTTGAGCGGGTTGCCCGGGCCGAAGCGCAGGCTGCGCGAGGCGCCCAGCTGCTTGCGCTTGCCCAGATGGTCATACAGGAACAGGCCGGCGCGGATCATCCAGGCCGGACGCAGGTGCGGCTGGTGCGGCAGCACGAAGCGCATCGGCTTGACGATATGCGGCGCCTTGGCCAGCAGTACTTCGCGTTCTGCCAGCGCTTCGCGCACCAGGCGGAACTCGTAGTGCTCCAGATAGCGCAGGCCACCGTGGATCAGCTTGCTGCTGGCCGAGGACGTATGGCTGGCCAGGTCATCCTTTTCGCAGAGCAGTACCGACAGGCCGCGCCCGGCCGCATCGGTGGCGATACCGACGCCGTTGATGCCGCCACCGATCACGGCAACGTCGTAGATTTCGGCAAGGGCGGGCGATGGCGAGCTGGACTGGGACACGAGGCGGCCTCTGGTTTCTATCGAATATGAACATTAATGTTCGTTTGCGAAAATGGTAGCGCAACAAAATGGCGCCCGCCAGTCGCTTTCAATAGAAAATACTGATCGGATGACAAATAAATGAAAAATTATGAACATTCGAGCAGCCCCCGTTGCGAGGGCCGCGATGGCGCTACACCACGTCCAGGCGGATCTTGTGCTGGTTGAGCAACTGGGCGAGGGCGGCGACGGGGGGCTGGTCGGTCACCAGGCAGTCGATCAGGCTGATCGAGCCCAGGCGCACCATGGCGTTGCGCCCGAACTTGCTGGAGTCGGCGGCGAGGATCACCTGGCGCGCATTGGCGATGATGGCCTGGGACACGCGTACTTCCTGGTAATCGAAGTCGAGCAGGCTGCCGTCTTCATCGATGCCGCTGATGCCGACCAGGGCGAAATCGACCTTGAACTGGTTGATGAAGTCGACGCTGGCCTGGCCGACCACACCGCCGTCGCGGCGCACGTTGCCGCCGGCCAGCAGTACTTCGAAATCGTCCTTGGCGCTGAGGATGGAGGCCACATGCAGGTTGTTGGTGATGATCTTCAGGTGGTTGTGGTTGAGCAGGGCGCGGGCGATGGACTCGGTGGTGGTGCCGATGTTGATGAACAGCGAGGCGTGATCGGGGATCTGCGCGGCGATGGCTTCGGCGATACGCTGCTTTTCGTCGCGCATCTGGTCGGCACGCATGGCGTAGGCGGTGTTCTCGATGCTCGAGTCATAGGCCGCGCCACCGTGATAGCGGCGCAGCAGGTTCACTTCGGCCAGCTGGTTGATGTCACGGCGGATGGTTTGCGGGGTTACAACGAACAGCTGCGCCATTTCCTCGATACTGACATAGCCGCGTTCGCGGACCAGCTCGAGAATTTGTTGTTGGCGAGGGGGCAGATTCATGGGCGGTCCTTTTGGGCTGCCGGGCAAATCTGCATGATGCCGCAGGATGGGGGCGGGGGCCAGCGCGGGGCTGGCTGAAACGATCCTGTGGGCGCCTCGCCAGCAAGGCTGGCGCCTACAGTGTAGGAGTCAGCCTTGCTGGCGAAGAAGCCTGCGCAGGTTTTATTCCTCGTGCGGTTCCCAGTCGCGGGTACGGTCCACCGCCTTCAGCCAGCCGGCGTACAGCTTCTCTTTCTGCGCCTCCTCCAACTGCGGGGTGAACTCGCGCTCGATGATGGCCTTGCCGCGCAGCTCGTCCAGCCCGCTCCAGAAGCCACATGCCAGGCCGGCCAGGTAGGCGGCGCCGAGCGCAGTGGTTTCGCGCATCTGCGGGCGTTCCACGCAGGTGCCGAGAATGTCGGCCTGGAACTGCATCAGGAAGTTGTTGGCCACCGCGCCACCGTCCACGCGCAGTGCGCTCAGGCGCTCGCCGCAATCCTGCTGCATGGCGTCGAGCACGTCGCGGGTCTGATAGGCGATCGACTCCAGCGCGGCGCGGATGATGTGGTCGACCTTGACCCCGCGGGTCAGGCCGAACAGGGCGCCGCGCGCGTACGGGTCCCAGTACGGCGCACCCAGGCCGGTGAATGCCGGCACCAGGTACACGCCGTTGCTGTCCTTGACCTTGCTGGCGAAGTACTCGGTGTCGTGGGCGTCGTTGACGATCTTCAGCTCGTCACGCAGCCACTGCACGGTTGAACCGCCGTTGAACACCGCGCCTTCCAGGGCATAGGCCACTTCGCCGCGCGGGCCGCAGGCAATGGTGGTGAGCAGGCCATGGGACGACTGCACGGCCTTGTCGCCGGTGTTCATCAGCAGGAAGCAGCCGGTGCCATAGGTGTTCTTGGCCTGGCCCGGCTCCACGCACATCTGGCCGAACAGCGCAGCCTGCTGGTCGCCGGCGATGCCGGCAATGGCGATGCCGCTCTTGGTGTGGCCGTACACCTCTGACGACGAGCGTACCTGGGGCAGCATCTGCTTCGGGATGCCCAGCACCTGCAGCATCTTCTCGTCCCATTCCAGGGTGTGGATGTTGAACATCAGGGTGCGCGAGGCGTTGGTGTAGTCGGTGACATGCACCTTGCCGCCGGAGAACTTCCAGATCAGCCAGGTATCCACGGTGCCGAACAGCAGCTCGCCGCGTTCGGCGCGTTCACGCACGCCGTCGACGTTGTCCAGGATCCACTTGAGCTTGGTGCCCGAGAAGTACGGGTCGGTGACCAGGCCGGTGGTTTCGCGGATGTAGTCCGCGTGGCCGTCACGCTTGAGCTGCTCGCAGATCTCGGTGCTGCGTCGGCACTGCCAGACGATGGCGTTGTACACCGGGCGACCGGTTTCGCGGTCCCACACCACGGTGGTCTCGCGCTGGTTGGTGATGCCGATGGCTGCCACCTGGTCGTGGCTCAGGCCCGCCTGGGCCAGTGCTTCGACCATGGTCGCGCTCTGGGTGGCGAAGATCTCCATCGGGTCATGCTCGACCCAGCCGGCCTGGGGGTAATGCTGGGCGAACTCGCGCTGCGAGGTGCCGACCACGTTGGCGTCACGGTCGAAGATGATCGCGCGTGAACTGGTCGTGCCCTGGTCCAGGGCAATGATGTAGTGCTTGTTCGGGGTGTCGGTCATGGTGTGGGCCTTGCACTCGAAAAGGTGGAAGTCGGGGCAGGGCGAGCCTGGCTCGCCGGTTCGGCATCAGGAGGCCTGGGTCTTGCCCCGAGCGTTGTCGTCGGTCTGGGCGTTCGCGCCGTCTGCCGTGGGCAGGTTGCGCGCGATCACGCCGCGATACAGGGCGGCACCCACGCTTGCACCTATGATCGGCGCAATGATGGGAACCAGGAAATAGGGAATGTCACGTGCGCCAGTAAAGGCCACGTTGCCCCAGCCGGCCAGGAAGGTCATGAGCTTGGGGCCGAAGTCGCGCGCCGGGTTCATCGCAAAGCCGGTCAGCGGGCCCATGGCACTGCCGATCACCGCGATCAGCAGGCCGATCAGCAGTGGTGCCAGTGCGCCCCGGGGCAGGCCGTTGCTGTCGTCGGCAAGGGCCATGATCACCGCCATCAGGATGGCCGTGATCACGGCCTCCACCAGAAATGCCTGGCCGGTGGACAGCAACGGGTGCGGATAGGTGGAGAACACCGAGGCCAGCTCCAGGCTGGCGGTGCTGCCGCGCACCATGGCGTGGGTCTGTTCGTAATCGAAGAACAGGTTGCTGTACAGGGTGTATACCAGCGCCGCGCCGCAGAAGGCACCGGCCACCTGGGCGACGATGTAGAACGGCAGCTTGCGCTTTTCGAAGCCGCTGAACAGGCTCAGGGCGATGCTCACGGCCGGGTTCAGGTGTGCACCCGACACCCCGGCGGTGAAGTAGATCGCCATGCTGACCCCCACGCCCCAGATGATGCTGATTTCCCACAGGCCGAAGCTGGCGCCCGCGACCTTGAGTGCCGCGACGCAGCCGGTACCGAAAAAGATGAGCAATGCGGTGCCGAGGAATTCGGCCATGCATTGGGCAGACAGCGTTGGTTGTCGTAGAGCAGTCGTCATTCGTGACCTCGGTTCTTGTTGTTGTGAGGCGCGTGTGCGCTCGACAAAAACCCGAGCAGAATCCCCATTCTGGTCGGGTTGACGGCAGAACTGCACGGTATTGGGGCAGTTCGATATTCAGAATCGAAAAAATATAGACAAGAAACGCTGATGTCAAAGGTCGAAAGTGAACTGCCATTCATATTCTGACTGCCGGTGGCTCAGGTGGTGTCGGTGGCAACCGGGCGGGTAATGGTTGGCTCCGGCGTTTTGCCCTAAAGTAGCCAGCGACTGGAGACCGATCACCCTGCCTGGAGCCCTGCATGACCCCCGCCCTGGATTTGCTCAAGAAAGCCCGCGCCGAACACCGCATCCACAGTTATGAACACGACCCCAAGGCGGCTTCCTACGGCCTGGAAGCCGCCGAGAAGCTCAACCTGGAGCCAGCGCGGGTGTTCAAGACGCTGCTGGCCAGCACCGAGAAGGGCGAGTTGCTGGTGGCGGTGGTGCCGGTGGTGGGCAGCCTGGACCTCAAGGCCCTGGCCCATGCGGCGGGTGCAAAGAAGTGCGAAATGGCCGACCCGATGGCCGCACAGCGTTCCACCGGGTACCTGGTGGGCGGGATCAGCCCGCTGGGGCAGAAGAAGCGCCTGCGCACCTTCATCGATGCTTCGGCGCAGCAGTTCGAAACCATTCATGTCAGCGCCGGGCGGCGCGGGCTGGAGGTGGAACTGGCGGCGGCGGTGCTGGCCGAGCACACCCGGGGCAGCTTTGCGGCGATCGGCCGCGAGTAGCATCTGTATCCTCCAAATCCGGCCATTCTGTATATGGAAGCGCGAGCGCCCGGGCAGGCATGCTCGCTGCCTTCCCATGCAGGAGCCAACCCATGCAGCTTGAATTTCACCAGGTCGATGCCTTCAGTTCCCAACCCTTCAGCGGCAACCCGGCGATGGTGTATCGCCTGGAGCAATGGCTGCCCGATGAACTGATGCAAAAAATTGCGGCCGAGCACAACCTGGCCGAAACCGCATTCGTCGTGCGCGAGGCGCAGCGCTGGCGCATCCGCTGGTTCACGCCCTCCACCGAAGTGCCGCTGTGCGGGCATGCGACCCTGGCCAGCGCGCATGTGCTGTTCGAGGTGTATGGGGAAGATGCCGAGCGCCTGGCGTTCGACAGCCGTTCGGGGCCGCTGACCGTGAGCCGCGAGGCGGGGCGCCTGGTGCTGGACTTCCCGCGCTACGACCCGCAGCCGCTGGCCGAGCTGGCGCCGGTGGCGCAGGCGCTGGGGTGCCCGGTGGTCGAGGTGTGGCAGACCAATGAACTGTTCGTGGTGCTCGAAAGCGAACAGGCGGTGCGGGATTGTCGCCCTGACATGGCGGCGCTGGTGCCGTTGCCGGGGCTGGGCGTGATTGTCACGGCGCCAGGGCGCGAGCATGATTTTGTGTCGCGCTACTTTGCGCCGGGGATCGGTATCCCTGAAGACCCGGTGACCGGCTCCACGCACTGCTCGCTGATCCCTTACTGGGCGCAGCGCCTGGGCAAGGATGAGCTGCACGCGGTGCAGTGTTCCGCGCGGGGCGGGGAGCTGTTCTGTCGGCTGGAAGGGGCGCGGGTGAAGATTGGCGGGTATGCGACGCGGGTGGCGAGCGGGACGTTGTTCCTCTAGCGGCCCTTTTCGCCAGCAAGGCTGGCTCCTACAGTAGGCCAGGCAATTTCCTGTAGGAGCCAGCCTTGCTGGCGAAGCCTTATCAGAGCGCCGCGCTGTAGCGTCGCACGCCGTTCTCCGCCACCGGCAGTTGTGCCGGCACCGTGCCGGCCACCGGGAACAGCACCAGGTGGTCCGCCGCCACTTCAATGCCCACCTCGCCGCCGACCTGATGGTCGATATGGCTCGGGAAGATCGCTTCGAGCTGGCTGCCGGTACCCAGTTGCAGGCGGTACAGGGTGGACGCACCGAGGAAACTCTTGCCGACGATGCTTGCCTTCAAGGAACTGTGGGGCGCATGCACGATGTCGTCCGGGCGCAGCAGCACATCCACCGCGCTGCCCTGGGGCAGGGTGTAGGCCCGATTGCCGCGCAGTTCGCCCAGTTCGGTCTGCACCGATTCGGGGCTGGTCAGCTGGCCACGGATGAAATAGCCCTGGCCGATAAAGCTGGCCACGAACGGCGTGAACGGTTCGTGGTAGAGGTTGTATGGGGTGTCCCACTGCTCCAGGCGGCCTTCCTTGAACACGCCCACATGGTCGCTGACGGCAAAGGCCTCTTCCTGGTCATGGGTGACCAGGATCGCGCTGGTGCCGCGACTCTTGAGGATGTCACGCACCTCATGACTGAGGCGTCGGCGCAGTTCCACGTCGAGGTTGGAGAACGGCTCGTCCAGCAGCAGCAGTTGCGGCTCGGGTGCCAGGGCACGGGCCAGGGCCACACGCTGTTGCTGGCCCCCGGACAGCTCGTGCGGGTAGCGCCCGCCAAGCTTGTCCAGCTTCACCAGCTCGAGCATTTCATCGACCACCTGGCGCTGGCGCGGGTGCTTGCCGATGCCGAACGCGATGTTCTCGGCCACGGTCAGGTGCGGGAACAGCGCGTAGTCCTGAAACACCATGCCGATGCGGCGCTTCTCCGGGGCCAGGGTGAAGCCGGCCTTGGAGATGACTTCGCCCGCCAGGCTGATCTCGCCCTCGTGCACCGGCTCGAAACCGGCGATGGCGCGCAGCGTGGTGGTCTTGCCGCACCCCGAGGAACCCAGCAGGCAACCGATGTCGCCGGCGTTGAGGTGCAGGTTGAGGTTCTGGACGATGCGCTGCTCGCCATAGCCGCAGGCGAGGTCGCGCAGGTTAAGCAGTAGAGGTTGACTCATGCGTGGTGATAGGCCGGTTCGACAAGATATTCGAGAAGCGCCTTCTGTGCATGCAAGCGGTTTTCGGCCTGGTCCCAGGCGACCGAACGGGGGTCGTCGAGCAGGTCCAGGCTGATTTCCTCGCCACGGTGGGCGGGCAGGCAGTGCATGAACAGGGCATCCGCAGCCGCCAGGTCGAGCAGTTCGCGGTTGACCTGGTAAGGCGCAAACAGCGCCAGGCGCCGTGCAGTTTCCTCCTCCTGGCCCATGGAAGTCCAGACATCGGTGCTCACCAGGTGTGCACCGCGCACGGCGTCCTTGGGGTCGCGCACGATCTGCACGCGCTCGCCGGCCTGGGCCACGAACGCCGGGTTGGGCTCATAGCCCTCAGGGCAGGCGATGCGCAGCTGGAAATCGAACTGGATGGCCGCTTCTATATAGCTGTTGCACATGTTGTTGCCATCGCCCACCCAGGCCACGGTCTTGCCCTGGATCGAGCCGCGGTGTTCGAGGAAAGTCTGCATGTCGGCCAGCAGCTGGCACGGGTGCAGGTCGTCGGACAGGCCGTTGATCACCGGTACCCGCGAATTGGCGGCGAACTCGGTGAGCGTGCTGTGGGCAAACGTACGGATCATCACCGCGTCGAGCATGCGCGACATGACGATGGCGCAGTCACCGATCGGCTCGCCACGGCCCAGCTGGGTGTCGCGTGGCGACAGGAAGATGGCCTGGCCACCGAGCTGGATCATGCCGGCTTCGAACGACAGCCGGGTACGCGTGGACGACTTTTCGAAAATCATGCCCAGCACGCGGTTTTTCAGGGGTTCGAAGAGTACGCCGCGGTTACGCAGGTCCTTCAGCTCGATCCCTCGGCGGATCACACTGACCAGTTCTTCGGCGGTGAAATCCATCAGGGAGAGAAAGTGCCTAGCGCTCATCATTGACTACCTTTTTGCAACAGACCGCAGATCATCAAAAGCCGGTTTTCGAAAACAACGGAAGTGACCTGCGGCGAAAGCCGCACGGGGCGACGAAATAGGGAAAGGCGCAATACTATAATTAAATGTCGCGTCTTACCAAGTGGGGGCTGCGAACTCGACGTTGCCGAATGTGTTGCAAGCCGTTGGGTGACGCTTTTTATTGGGCCGGACAGGCTTTGTACACTGCCCGCCGAGGCCTTTGCAACGCATGCGCGGTACAGGTGCCAGCGCGCCGCGACCATCGCCTTGCCTGATGCCGGGCGATTCACGCCACGAACGTCACTGGCGAGGGGGGCGGGGCAGGGCCATAGTCGAGGTCGCTAATCAGACCCACAACAAGAGGCGGCCATGAGCAAAAGCGTGCATCACCGTGCCTGTCATCTGTGCGAAGCCATCTGCGGCCTGACCCTGGAAGTGGCCCATGAGCCTGGGCAGGCGCCGCGCATCACGTCGATCAAGGGCGATGCGCTGGACACCTTCAGCCGTGGCCATATCTGTCCCAAGGCCGTTGCGTTGCAGGACATCCAGAACGATCCGGACCGCCTGCGTACTCCCATGCGCCGCATCGGCGAGCAATGGCAGGCCATCGGCTGGGACGAGGCGTTCGCGCTGGCCGCCCGGAAGCTCTGGGCCCTGCAGCAGCGCCATGGTCAGAATGCGGTGGCGGTGTACCAGGGCAACCCCAGCGTGCACAACTACGGCCTGATGACCCACAGCAACTATTTCCTGGGCCTGCTCAAGACGCGCAACCGCTTTTCCGCGACCTCGGTCGACCAGTTGCCGCAGCACCTGACCAGCTACCTGATGTACGGCCATGGCCTGCTGTTGCCGATTGCGGACATCGACCATACCGACTTCATGCTGATTCTGGGCGGCAACCCCTTGGCTTCCAACGGCAGCATCATGACTGTGCCCGATGTCGAAAAGCGCCTCAAGGCCCTGCAGGCACGGGGCGGCAAGCTGGTGGTGGTCGACCCGCGGCGCAGCGAGACCGCGGCCATGGCCGACCAACACCTGTTCGTGCGCCCAGGCGCTGATGCGGCGCTGCTGTGCGGGCTGCTCAACACCCTGTTCGAGGAAGGCCTGAGCCGTACCACGCACCTGCCGGTGGCCGGGCTGGACGCGGTACGCGAGGCAATCGCGCCGTTCACAGCCGAAGCCATGGGCCCGCGCTGTGGTATCGAGGCCGAGCAGATCCGCCAGTTGGCCCGCGACTTCGCCGCCGCCGACAAGGCCGTGTGCTATGGGCGCATGGGTATCTCGACCCAGGCTTTCGGCACCCTGTGCCATTGGCTGGTGCAGATGATCAACCTGGTCAGTGGCAATCTGGATCGGGTCGGCGGCGCCTTGTGCACCCAGCCGGCAGTGGACCTGGTGGCCAGTACCAGCGGCGGGCATTTCAACGCCTGGCAGAGCCGTGTGTCGGGCCTGCCCGAGTACGCAGGCGAGCTGCCGGTGGCGGCACTGGCCGAAGAGATGCTGTGCGAGGGCGAAGGGCAGGTGCGCGCACTCGTCACCGTGGCCGGCAACCCGGTGCTCTCCACGCCCAATGGGCGGCAGCTGGAGCAGGCGCTGCAAGGGCTGGAGTTCATGCTCAGCATCGACCTGTACATCAACGAGACCACGCGCCATGCCGACCTGATCCTGCCGTCCACCTCGGCGCTGGAGAACGATCACTACGACACCACCTTCAACCTGCTGGCGGTGCGCAACGTCAGCCGCTTCAACCGGGCGATCCTGCCCAAGCCCGAAGGCGCACTGCACGACTGGGAGATCTTCGTCGGCCTGGCCAAGGCCTTCGCGGCACTGGCCGACAAGCCGCTCAAACCGACCCTGACACCCGCGCAGATGATCGACCTGGGCTTGCGCGGCGGGCCCCATGGCCAGGGCAGCGCGTTCGACCTGTCGCTGCACACCCTCGAGCGCTATCCCCACGGTATCGACCTGGGGCCGTTGCAGCCCAACCTCGGTGCACGGCTGAAAACTGCCAGCCAGTATGTCGAGGCCGCGCCCGCGGTGATCCTGGCCGACCTTCAGCGCTTCGCCGCGCAAGCTTTGCCCCAGGCCACGCAACTGGTGCTGATCGGGCGTCGGCATGTGCGCAGCAACAACTCCTGGATGCACAACTACCATCGCCTGGTGAAGGGCAAGCCGCGCCACCAGCTGCTGATGCATCCCGACGACCTGGCCGGCCGGCACTTGCAGGACGGCCAGCGGGTGCGTGTCAGCTCGCGCGTGGGCAGCATCGAGGTGGAGGTGCTCGCCAGCACCGATATGATGCCCGGCGTGGTCAGCCTGCCACACGGCTTCGGCCATGGGCGGCCAGGCATGCGCCTGGGCATCGCTCAGGCGCAAGCAGGGGCCAGTGCCAACGATCTGACCGACGAGCGTCAGCGCGACGCGGTATCGGGCAATGCGGCGCTCAACGGGGTGGTGGTAGAGGTGGTTGCGGCCTGATATCGGCAAGGCCGAGCGTCACGCTCGGCTTTCCGATACAATGCGTCACCGTGCCGACAACCAGGTCGGAAAGTTCAGCCGCGAGGTGCTTCATGGATATTATCGAAACAATCAAAGAGCAGATTGCCAACAACACCATTCTGCTTTACATGAAAGGCTCGCCGAATGCCCCGCAGTGCGGCTTTTCGGCCAAGGCGGCGCAAGCCGTGATGGGTTGTGGCGAGAAGTTCGCTTACGTGGATATCCTGCAGAACCCGGAAATCCGCGCCAACCTGCCCAAGTACGCCAACTGGCCGACCTTCCCGCAACTGTGGGTGGGCGGTGAGCTGGTCGGCGGCAGCGATATCATGGCCGAGATGTTTGCCAACGGCGAGCTGCAGACCCTGATCAAGGACGCCGCTGCCAAGGCCGAGGCTGCCAAGGCCTGAATCCGGTTTTGCACTGAAGAGCCCCGCATCTGCGGGGCTTTTTTGTGCCTGCCTGGGCCCGGTGGCCGGCAAGGCCGGTTACCCCAGGCGAAAAAAAGCCCCGCACAGGCGGGGCTTTGGTTGCAGCCGGTTGGGCGTGACTACTCGCCCATCTGCGACTGCAGGTAGTTTTCCAGGCTGACCTTGTCGATCAGGCTCAACTGGGTTTCCAGCCAGTCGATATGCTCTTCCTCGGCCTCGAGGATGTCTTCGAGCAGTTCGCGGCTGCCGAAGTCGCCCACGGTCTCGCAATGCGCAATCGCCGCCTTCAGGTCGATCAGGCCTTTCTGCTCCAGGCGCAGGTCGCACTCGAGCATTTCCTTGGTGTGTTCGCCAATCAGCAGCTTGCCCAGGTCCTGGACGTTGGGAATACCTTCGAGAAACAGGATGCGCTTGATCAGTTTGTCAGCGTGTTTCATCTCGTCGATGGATTCTTTGTATTCGTGCTTGCCGAGCTTTTCCAGACCCCAGTCTTCGTACATGCGCGCATGCAGGAAGTATTGGTTGATTGCGACCAGCTCGTTTCCGAGGATCTTGTTGAGATGCTGGATGACGCTAACGTCGCCTTTCATGATGGGGTCCTGCCCTGCGTAAGTGTGTCGATAAGCACGAGTCTGAGCCCGACAACTTCCAGTGTCAAACCTAAGTTATTGAATAATAAATGAAAATTAATCGGAATAAGAATGTTTGTGTTCCGCGTTTTAAGCCTAACTACTTGAATTGCAGGCATAAAAAAACCGGACACGAGGTCCGGTTCTTCAAATTCGCTGTTTTCAGGCTGCGGTAAATTCTACCGGATAAGGCAGGGCGGCCTGGCTGACCTGCAGTTTGGTCAGGGTTTCACGTACCACTTCCTTGGCCAGGCAGGCACATTTGCCGCACTGGGTGCCCACGTTGGTGGCGGCACGGACTTCCTTGTAGCTGCAGCATCCTTCGTAAATCGCATCGCGGATCTGTCCGTCGGTAACACCAACACAAAGACACACATA
This sequence comes from Pseudomonas sp. FBF18, assembly GCF_024261405.1. Taxonomy (NCBI): domain Bacteria; kingdom Pseudomonadati; phylum Pseudomonadota; class Gammaproteobacteria; order Pseudomonadales; family Pseudomonadaceae; genus Pseudomonas; species Pseudomonas sp. FBF18. The sequence goes on from NZ_QKRS01000001.1 coordinate 405,552, forward strand.
CATAAGGGAGACCATCGCTGGTAAAGGCTTGATGTCGGGGAGCTTAATGCTAATGAGAATGCTTGTCAAAGTACCTTGTGCAGAGGCCCGTTCCAGAGCGACCGGCGGTCAGTCTGGCAGTGGGCTGGCATTCGCTCGGCGCACGGCGTCGGTCGGTGTATGATGGGCAGTTCTTGTGTCATGCCAGCGGACCTGCGGGTCGGCTGCGCAAACCATTCAATACCATCAGGAGATATCGAATGAGCGTGCTCGTAGGCAAAAACGCCCCGGACTTCACCGTACCTGCAGTACTGGGCAACGGCGAGATCGTCGACAGCTTCAACCTGGCTTCGGCTATCAAGGGCAAGTACGGCCTGGTGTTCTTCTACCCACTGGACTTCACCTTCGTCTGCCCGTCCGAGCTGATCGCCCTGGATCACCGCATGGACGACTTCAAGGCGCGCAACGTTGAAGTGATCGCCGTTTCGATCGACTCGCACTTCACCCACAACGCCTGGCGCAACACCCCGATCAACGCCGGCGGTATCGGCCCGGTCAAATACATCATGGCTGCCGACCTCAAGCACGAAATCGCCCAGGCCTACGACGTCGAGTCCGAAGGCGGCGTGGCCTTCCGTGGCGCGTTCCTGATCGACGACAAGGGTGTTGTCCGTTCGCAGATCGTCAACGACCTGCCGCTGGGCCGCAACATGGAAGAGCTGATCCGTCTGGTCGACGCGCTGCAATTCCACGAAGAGCACGGCGAAGTCTGCCCTGCCAACTGGAAAAAAGGCGACAAGGGCATGACCGCTTCGCCAGAAGGCGTTGCTGCCTACCTGAGCGAGAATGCTGGCAAGCTGTAAGCGCCACGCATGAAAAAACCGGCCCTGGTGGCCGGTTTTTTTATGCCTGTTCGCCAGCAAGGCTGGATCCTGCGTCGCGTAGCGTCTGCAGGCGCCGGCCGGCGAAGCGGTCAGTCGCGAAAGTCCTGCCAGCCGCCCATTTCCTTCCAGCGATTGACGATGCCGCAGAACAGCTCGGCCGTCTTCTCGGTGTCGTAGCGCGCCGAGTGTGCCTCCCGCCCGTCAAAGTCGATGTCGGCACTCTGGCAGGCCCGCGCCAGCACGGTCTGACCATAGGCCAGGCCAGCCAGGGTGGCGGTGTCGAAGCTGGAGAACGGGTGGAAGGGGTTGCGCTTCATGTCGTGGCGCGCCACGGCCGCGTTGAGGAAGCCCAGGTCGAAACTGCTGTTGTGCCCCACCAGGATCGCGCGCTTGCAGCCATTGGCCTTGAGGGCCTTGCGCACGCCGCGGAAGATGTCGGTCAGCGCCGACTCTTCGCTGACCGCCATGCGCAGCGGGTGATCGAGCTTGATGCCGGTGAAGTCCAGGGCCGCCTGTTCGATATTGGCGCCCTCGAAGGGTTCGACGCGGAAGAAATAGGTGTGCTCCGGGAACAGGAAGCCCTTTTCGTCCATGCCGATGGTGACTGCGGCTATTTCCAGCAGTGCATCGGTGGCGCAGTTGAAACCACCGGTTTCAACATCCACCACCACCGGCAGGTAGCCGCGAAAGCGCTCTGCCATCGGATGGCGCGAACCGCCGCCTTGACCTTCCTGGTCGTCTTCGTAATCGTCGCTCACACAGTCTCCTCCAGCAGGCGCCAGCGCAGTTGCTCACCGGCGCGCAGCGGGATGACAGTCTGCTCGCCGAACGGCAGGCTGCCTGGGGCGGTCCAGCTTTCGCGGACCAGGGTAATGTGGTCGGTGTTCGCCGGCAGGCCGTAGAACGCCGGGCCATGCAGGCTGGCGAAACCTTCCAGCTTGTCCAGCGCGTTGCGCTGTTCGAACGCCTCGGCGTACAGCTCGATGGCGGCGAACGCGGTGTAGCAGCCGGCACAGCCGCAGGCGGCTTCCTTGGCATGCTGGGCGTGGGGCGCCGAATCGGTGCCGAGGAAGAACTTGCTGCTGCCGCTGGTGGCTGCGTCGAGCAGAGCCACCTGGTGGGTGTTGCGCTTGAGGATCGGCAGGCAGTAGAAGTGCGGGCGAATACCGCCCACCAGCATGTGGTTGCGGTTGTACAGCAGGTGCTGGGCGGTGATGGTTGCGCCGACGTTGGCCGGGGCCTCGTTGACGAACTGCACGGCTTCGGCAGTGGTGATGTGCTCGAACACCACTTTGAGCGTGGGGAAGCGCTCGACCACACGGCGCAGATGCTCGTCGATGAACAGCTTCTCGCGATCGAACACGTCGATCTCGGGGCGGGTCACTTCGCCGTGCACCAGAAGTGGCATGCCCACCTCGGCCATGGCTTCGAGCACCGGGAAAATCTTGTCGACGCTGGTCACGCCGGAGTCCGAGTTGGTGGTCGCGCCGGCCGGGTACATCTTGGCGGCATGCACGAATCCGCTGGCCTTGGCCGCGCGAATGTCCTCGGGCTGGGTGCGGTCGGTGAGGTACAGCACCATCAGCGGTTCGAAGCGGCTGCCGGCAGGGCGGGCGGCCAGGATGCGCTGGCGATAGGCGTCGGCTTCGGCAGTGTTGCGTACCGGCGGTACCAGGTTGGGCATGATGATGGCGCGGGCAAAGGTGCGCGCCACGTCGCCGACGGTATGGGGCAATACAGCGCCATCGCGAAGATGGATGTGCCAGTCGTCGGGACGCAGGAGGGTCAGGCGGTCGGACATTGGGGATTCCAGGCGGTTCGAACTCCCGGTGAATGCTACCGGAAAAGCCCGATCCGAGCACTCGCTATCAAGTTTTGCGCAGGGCGTCCGATAGCTTGCAGGTATGCCGTAAGAAATTTGTGGAGCCGCCCGTGCGCCAGCGTTACCTAGCCCTGCTCAGTATGTTTGCCAGCCTGCCGGCCGTGGCACTCACCTTCCAGACTCGCGTGGAGAACGTCGAGTGGAAGGTCGAGGGCGATCAGTTCGAATGCCGGCTGATCCAGCCGATCGCCGATTTCGGCAGCGGTGAGTTCGTGCGCCGCGCGGGCGAGCAGGCCACCTTCCAGCTACGCTCCACCAGCAATGTGCTGGGCGCCGGCTCCGCGACCCTGCTGGCCGCCGCCGCACCGTGGCAGCCCGGGCGTGGCGACATCAACCTGGGCGCGGTGCGCATGGCGCGCAGCGGCGTGCTGTTCAACAGCTCCCAGGGCCAGGCCAGCCGGCTCATCAATGGCCTGCTGGACGGGCGCAGCACCGTGGTGCGCAACTACACCGGCGAAGCCGGGCGCAGCATGGAAGTGCGCGTGCTGCCGGTGAAGTTCAACCGTGCCTACGGTGACTACCAGGCCTGTGCGGCCAAGCTGCTGCCGATGAACTATGACCAGGTGCGCCAGGCACGCGTGGGCTTTCCGGGCGGCGGTATCGATCTGGATGCCGATGCACGTGCCCGCCTGGACGTGATCATCGACTTCCTCAAGGCCGACCCCACGGTCAACCACATCGAGCTCGATGGCCACTCCGACAACAGCGGCAACCGCCTGACCAACCGCGACCTCTCGCGTCGCCGCGCCCTGGCGGTGCAGGACTACCTCAAGGCCCATGGCATCCCCGAAGAGCAGATCACCGTGCGCTTTCATGGCGAGCGCTATCCGCTGGCGGCCAATACCAATGCCGCCAATCGGGCACGCAACCGCCGGGTGAACATCCAGCTCGACCGCGTCACCCCGGTCGAGAAGCCCGCAGAGGTTGCCCCGCACAAGCCTGCCGAACCGGCAGCGACCCCGCCTGCGCCGGCACCCACGCAGACGCCGGCCGCCCAGGCAGGCAAACCCGCCGCCTGATTCGACGGTGCGACCGCCGGTCGCGCCGACGACAATTTCTGTCGCTTTGTCGTCACAAGCTGTCGCCCCACTGTAAATTCTGCGGTAAGGCCGGTAGAATCACCGGCTTTCCGTACAACCCGTGGAGTGATGGCATGGCGGACGTAAAAAAGGTCGTACTGGCGTATTCCGGCGGCCTTGATACTTCGGTGATTCTCAAGTGGCTGCAAGATACCTACAACTGTGAAGTGGTGACGTTCACCGCCGATCTGGGGCAGGGCGAGGAGGTCGAACCGGCCCGCGCCAAGGCTCAGGCCATGGGTGTCAAAGAGATCTACATCGATGACCTGCGAGAAGAATTCGTCCGCGATTTCGTGTTCCCGATGTTCCGCGCCAACACCGTCTACGAAGGCGAGTACCTGCTGGGTACTTCCATCGCACGTCCGCTGATCGCCAAGCGTCTGATCGAGATCGCCAACGAAACCGGCGCCGACGCCATTTCCCATGGCGCCACCGGCAAGGGCAACGACCAGGTGCGTTTCGAGCTGGGTGCCTACGCGCTCAAGCCAGGCGTCAAGGTCATCGCCCCATGGCGCGAGTGGGACCTGCTCTCGCGCGAGAAGCTGATGGACTACGCCGAGAAGCACGGTATCCCGATCGAGCGTCACGGCAAGAAGAAGTCGCCGTACTCGATGGACGCCAACCTGCTGCACATCTCCTACGAGGGCGGCGTGCTGGAGGATACCTGGACCGAGCACGAAGAAGACATGTGGCGCTGGACCAAGTCGCCAGAAAACGCCCCTGACGTTCCGACCTACCTGGAACTGACCTACCGCAACGGCGACGTCGTGGCGCTGGACGGCGTCGAGATGACTCCGGCCACCGTCCTGGCCACCCTGAACCGCATCGGCGGCGAGAACGGCATCGGTCGCCTGGACATCGTCGAGAACCGCTATGTGGGCATGAAGTCCCGTGGCTGCTACGAAACCCCGGGCGGCACCATCATGCTGCGCGCGCACCGTGCGATCGAGTCCATCACCCTGGACCGCGAAGTGGCTCACCTCAAGGATGAGCTGATGGCCAAGTACGCCAGCCTGATCTACACCGGCTACTGGTGGAGCCCTGAGCGTCTGATGCTGCAACAGATGATCGATGCTTCGCAGTTGAACGTGAACGGTGTGGTTCGCCTGAAGCTGTACAAGGGCAACGTGATCGTCACCGGTCGCAAGTCTGACGATTCGCTGTTCGATGCCAACATCGCCACCTTCGAAGAAGACGGCGGCGCCTACAACCAGGCCGACGCGGCGGGCTTCATCAAGCTCAACGCACTGCGCCTGCGCATTGCCGCGAACAAGGGCCGCTCACTGGTGTGAGGGGCGCTTGAACGAAAGGAACCCGGCCTGAGGCCGGGTTTTTTTATGCGTTCATTGCGGTGGCTCGGCGCCCAGGGCATGGGTGGTCAGTGTGGTCTGCGTGCCGGTTTCAAGGTTGTGGATGACCAGCGTGCCCAGCCTGGGCTGTTGCGTGATGGCCTGAGTGACAAGGTATTCGATCAGCGATGTGCTGTGTGCACCGGAAATGACGATGGTCGAGATAGCGGGTGCCATGGCGTCGCAACCCAGGGGTGGGGCTTGTGTGGTCAATTGTGCAAAGGCAGAACGGGCAGGCGGCAGGTGACTTTCACGTTGTTCTGAAGTTGGCCAGTCTTTGGGTTCATCCTGAACTTCAGGCGTGTCCTCGTTGTACTCCGGGCAATACAGCGTCTTGCTGTTGAAGTTGAGCGTCAGGAAAAACAGGATTGTCAGAAAGGGTGGAAAGCCCACCAGAAACCACGTGTAGATACCCTGGCTGTCTTCGCCAAGAAAGGGCAGTGAGGCCAACGCAGAGGCTTCGATGATACCCGCGAAAATAGCAATGATCGTCAGTGGGCTTTTCGGTTCGACGTTGCTCATGTACGTGCCTGCTGCTCGGCGTGAGCGCTGTTTCGTGGGCGCAAGGGTCAGGGTTCGCATTGTTTTTGGAACCACTATGCGGCCTGGGTACTTCGGTGTTCAGGGGGTTATGGATCGTCCTCAGGAAATACTTCGGTGCAACTTCGACGCGATAAAACGCCGTGACAGGATTGATACCCGGGTTAGTCAAATATCACGGATATTTCCTGCGTGCGGGCGAGCGTTGTCATATGGAACGTGGCGAGAGTGCGGTGTTAGTGTTTGTTCGCACTGCATGCACGCCTCGAACGACGCAATGATTGTTTCTGCTTAACGCCTGCTATCAGGAAGTTTTGTAGGAATAATCTTCTATTTAGGTAGGTCTGGTCTTGTCGTGCAACTGTCAAGGAAGCTGCAATGCACTATGCCGGTTGACTAGGCTATTGTGCGGGCTCAAAAAATCGAACAGCGAAAATTGGATTTTGCCCATGAATAAAGTGCTGATCGTGGATGATCATCCGGTCATTCGCCTGGCTGTACGCATGCTGATGGAGCGGCATGGCTATGAAGTTGTCGCAGAGACCGACAACGGAGTGGACGCGCTGCAGCTGGTCAAGAAACACCTGCCCGATATCGTGATACTGGATATCGGCATGCCCAAGCTCGATGGGCTGGAGGTCATCGCAAGGTTGACCTCCAATGACGTGAACATAAAGGTACTGGTGCTGACCTCACAGGCACCTGGGCATTTTTCGATGCGGTGCATGCAGGCGGGCGCCGCGGGTTATGTCTGCAAGCAGCAGGACCTTACCGAGCTGCTCAGCGCCATCAAGGCGGTCCTCTCCGGTTACAGCTACTTCCCCAACCAGGCCCTGCACTCGGTGCGTTCGAACCTTGGCGGTTCCAGCGAAGCGGATATGGTCGAACGTCTGTCGGGGCGGGAGATGATGGTGCTGCAGCAACTGGCACGCGGCAAGACCAACAAGGAGATTGCCGACGGCATGTTTCTGAGCAACAAGACGGTGAGTACCTACAAGACGCGCCTGTTGCTCAAGCTCAATGCGCGCTCCCTGGTGGACCTTATCGAACTGGCCCAGCGTAACGGCCTGGTGTGAACCAGACCTTGCCAGGGCGACTGCCTGGCCCATGCATGCGCTAGAGACGGCCCGCCCGCGACCTGAAGTGGGCCGTCAAAGATCGAAGTCGTAATCGGCCAACTGCTTTTGCAGGCGGCGTTCTTCCAGCATGTTGTCGATGGTGCGACGCTTGCTGAGGTTGGTCTTCGCCGTTTCGGGCGGGCTTTCCGTTTCCTGTTCGTCTGCCGTGTCCGGCTCGACGTCGATATCCAGCTCTTCGTTATCGGTGCTCATAAGTCACTCCATGCCAAGAGGGCTATTGGCGCACCTTATAGCGATATTTTCAGAGCCGGTAAAAAAGATTTTTTCAATCGTGCGCAACCGATTCAACTATTTGTTCAATCGTCGGAGGTTTTTTGCGGGTACTCGCAAAGGTCCTCGATACGGCAGCTTCCACAGCGTGGCTTGCGCGCCTGGCATACATAGCGCCCATGCAGTATCAGCCAGTGGTGCGCATCCAGCAGATAGTCCTTGGGCACAAACTTCATCAATGCCTTTTCCACCTCCAGCACCGTCTTGCCGGGGGCGATACGGGTGCGGTTGCTGACCCGGAAGATATGCGTGTCCACCGCCATGGTCGGCTGGCGAAATGCGGTGTTGAGCACCACGTTGGCCGTCTTTCTGCCCACCCCGGGCAACGCTTCGAGGGCTTCGCGGGTTTGCGGCACTTCGCCGCCGTGGCGCTCGATCAGCAGGCGACAGGTTTCGATGACGTTCTTGGCCTTGCTGTTGTACAGGCCGATGGTCTTGATGTAGCTGGACAACCCTTCAACGCCCAGGTCGTAGATGGCCTGGGGCGTGTTGGCCTCCGGGTACAGGCGTGCAGTGGCCTTGTTGACCCCCACGTCGGTGGATTGCGCCGAGAGGATGACCGCGATCAGCAGTTCGAAGGGGGTGGTGTAGGCCAGCTCGGTCTTCGGGTCCGGGTTGTCTTCGTGCAGCCTGCGAAAGATTTCCAGGCGTTTGGCAGCATTCATGGGCTCAGAGGCTTCCTTGACGGCTAGAGGGGGCCGGCTTGCGCCGCACCCGGTTGAAAATGGCCAGTAGCAGGCCCAGCAGGATCAGTGCGCCCGGGGTCAGTTGGGCCAGGCGCAGCCCGGCAGAGCCCAGCAGTTCGCGGCACAGGCCCAGCAGCAGGTGCACTGTACACAAGCCGATGACCAGCAGCAGGCCTTGCGCGACGCCGCGATGGCGCTCGAAGCTCTGCTCCAGCAGCACGCATTGCAGTGCGATCAGCGCCGGGTAGATGCCCAGTTGCGCGTGAACCTCCAGGGCCCAGGCGCGCAGGCTCAGCTCCAGGCAGGTCACCAGCATCGCCGCCAGCAGCACGCTGACCAGCGTGGTCTGCAGCCCTTGCAGCAGCGGGCGCAAGGGCGTCATGCACAACCGGTGCAGGCACAGGCTCACCAGGCTGAACAACGCCACCGCTGCGGCCTGGGCCAGGGTCTGGCTGGCGCCCAGCATCGGGGCCAGGCTGAGGATGAGCAGGCTGCGGCTATTCATGTTCACCGGTACCCAGCAGATAGTGGGAGTGTTCGTCGAAGTAGCGCAGGGCATCGTGCACCGCCCGGATCACTGCGCGGGAGGTCACGCTGGCGCCGGCCAGCTGGTCGAACTGGCCGGCATCGCGCTTGAGGGCCCAGGCCGGATCGGGGGTGTCCGCCAGCGTGCGGCCCTCGAACCCGCGTAGCCAGGTGTTGCCCGGTTCACTCAACTTGCCGCCAAGCCCTGGCGTTTCCTGGTGCTGCAGCACCCGGGTGGCCAGCAGGCGGCCGTGGCTGTCGATGGCGATCAGCAGGTCCAGTGGCCCCGCATAGCCCTGAACCCGGCTGTGCAGCACCACGGCGCTGGGCTGGCCGAGCAGGGTCGCGCGGTAGCCGGCCAGCAGGGTGCTATGGGCCAGGGTCGGTGCGGGCAGTGCGAGGGGGCGTTGCAGCGGCTGGTTGTCGTAGCGCTCTGCCGGCAGCACGCTCAGCAGGCTCCTGGCCTTGAGCTGCAGTTCAGCCTGGCTGATACGCGCGGCGTTCAACTGCGCCCAGCCAATGGCGCAGCCGATGGCCAGGCACGCCACGGCCGCCACCAGCAGCACTGCACGCGCCCGGGGGGTCATGCCGGCTGCCCTTGGCGCCGCGCGGCCCAGCGTTCGAGCGCCGGCACGCACAGGTTCATCAGCAGCACGGCGAACGCGCTGCCGTCGGGATAGCTACCCCAGGTACGGATCAGATAGACCAGCACGCCCACCCCGGCGCCGAACAGCAGGCGTGCGCTGGCCGCCCTGGGGCCGCTGACCGGTTCGGTGACGATGAAGAATGCGACGAACAGGCTGGAGCCGGCCAGCAGGTGAAACAGCGGCGAGCCATTGGAGTCGGAGCCCGAGCCGTTCCAGCCCAGCAGGCTCATGATGAACAGGCTGCCCAGCATGGCCACCGGGGCATGCCAGCTGAACACCTTGCGCTGCAGCAACAAAAGGCCGCCGGCCAGGAAGGCCAGGGCGACCCACTCGCTGCCCGCGCCGGCGAATCGGCCGAAGGCCGGGTGCTGGCCGAACAGTTCTTCGATGGTCAGGCTCTGGTTGTGGCGCACCACATCCAGCACCGTCGCCTGGGCCCAGGCGTCGGGTCGGACGGCCAAGCCGAACACCGCTTCGAGGCTGGTGCCCAGGTCCAGCGGTTGCGGCCCGGGCCACTGGGTCATCTGGGCCGGAAAGCTGACCAGGGCCACGGCATAGCCGAGCATGGCCGGGTTGAACGGATTCTTGCCAAGCCCGCCGTACACATGCTTGCCCAGGGCCAGGGCGCTTGCGCTGGCAATCACCGGCACCCACCAGGCGAGGTAGGCCGGCAGGGCGATGGCCAGCAGCGTGGCGCTGACCAGGGCGCTGCCATCGCCCAGTGCAGCACGCACCGGGCGGCGCTGGGCGCGCAGCAGCACCGCTTCGGTCGCCAGCGCCGCGGTGGTGGTCAGCAGCAGGTTGAGCAGGGTGCCCCAACCGTGCAGCCAGGTCAGTGCCAGCAAGCCGGGCAGGCACGCCAGCAGCACCAGGCGCAGGCTGGCGCGCAGGCGTTCGCCCGGGTCAGGCGCGGGCAGCATCGCTTACCGCCAGCAGTGATTCCAGGTGAGCCTGGGCCTGTTGCTGCGCTTGCTGCAGGTCAGCCAGTTGCGCTTGCTGCGCCGGGCTTGGCGAGTCGCCAAAGGCTGTGCGCGCCTTGGTCAGCTGGGCGCGACTCATGGCCGCGGCAATCTTGGCCTTTTTCAGCGCCGCATCGGCGGCTGCAGCCTTTTGCGCCTGCACCCGCGCAATCGCGGCCTTGATCGGGTCGTCGGCCGGCACCGCAGCCGCCGCGTTCGGGGCGGGCCGCTGGCTGCGCGCGATGCGTTCGGCCTGCTTGCGCGCCTCTTCGCGTTGCAGGCGCTGGGCACGCTGCTCGAAGCGGTGGCGTGCATGGCTGCGCCGGGCGGCGCGGGCGAGCTGCTGTGGCCGGGTGTCCGCCAGGCCGCCGACGATCGGCACGATGGGGCTGTCGGCAGGCAGTGGCAGCAGGTCGATGCAGTCGACCGGGCAAGGCGCCACGCACAGGTCGCAGCCGGTGCATTCGGCGCTGATGACTGTGTGCATCAGCTTGGCGGCGCCGACGATGGCGTCCACCGGGCAGGCCTGGATGCATTTGGTGCAACCGATACATTCGGCCTCGCGAATGAAGGCGACCTGGGCGGGCGCACTGCCGCGGTCGGTATCCAGGGCAATCACCGGCACCTGCAGCAGTGCTGCCAGTACGGCAATGGTCTCGCTGCCGCCGGGTGGGCACTTGTTGATCGCCTCGCCCGCCGCCAGCCCCTGGGCGTAAGGCTGGCAGCCGGCATGACCGCACTTGCCGCATTGGGTCTGGGGCAGCAGGGCGTCGATGCGTTGAATCAGGCTCATGAGGTGAACAGTCCGTTGAAACCGAGAAAGGCCAGGGCCATGATCCCTGCGCCGATCAGCTCGATGGGCAGGCCGCGCAAGGCCACGGGGGCCGCGTCGCTGCGTTGGCGCAGGTCGTCGAACAGGCACAGCGCCAGCCAGAAGCCCAGGCCGCCGCCCAGGCTCAGGGCCAGGGTGGCGAACGGGTCGAGCGTGGCATCGCTGGCTTGCAGGGCAAGGCCCAGGACGGCGGCATTGCCCAGCAGCAAGGGTTTGAGGCCGGTGAACGGCCAGTGTGGCAGTTGGCGTTGCAACCGGTTCAGCACCGGCGCTGCCAGCAGAACGCACAGCGGCAGGAACACGAACAGGCGCAGGTGCTCCAGTTGCAGCGGGCGCAACCCGTAGCGGTAAAGCAACTGCCCCGGTACGACCGCCAGCACCATCAGCACCAGCGTCGCCAACCCCAGTGCGTGCACCCGGCGACGTGACGCCGGCTCGACGGGCTGCAGCAGCGGGTCGAGCGCGAGGGCCTGGTGCAACACGAGGTTGTTGACCAGCGCAGCGCTGATAAGGGTAAGGAGCAGTTCGGTCATGGGCGCGCCACAGGCAAGAGGCTGTGCGCCATTATCCGGCAATCACGGTGCAATGAGAACGCCCCGGCCGGTCAGGGTCGGGGCGTGGCACTTACTTGATGCGCTGACCCGGCTTGGCGCCGCTGTCAGGGCTGAGCAGGTAGATCTCCTCGCCGCCAGGGCCTGCGGCCATGACCATCCCCTCGCTCACGCCAAAGCGCATTTTGCGTGGCTTGAGGTTGGCGATCATCATGGTCAGACGACCTTCCAGCTTGCTCGGGTCCGGGTAGGCGGACTTGATGCCGGAGAACACGTTGCGCTGCTCGTCACCGATGTCCAGGGTCAGGCGCAGCAGCTTGTCGGCCCCTTCCACGGCTTCGGCCTTGAGAATCAGTGCTACCCGCAGGTCGACGGCGGCAAAGGTGTCGAAGTCGATCTCGGCCGACAGCGGGTCCTTGGTCAGTTCGCCGTTGCCGGTGACCACGCTGGTCTGGCTGGCGGCCAGGTCCTGCTTGGAAGCGTCGACCATGGCTTGCACCTTGACCGGGTCGATGCGGGTCATCAATGCCTTGAACGGGTTCAGCTGGTGGTTCTCGAGACGGCTCTGGTGGTCGTTCCAGGTCAGCGGCGCGACGTTCAGGAACGCCTCGGCGTCGCTGGCCAGTTGCGGCAGCACCGGCTTGAGGAAGATCACCAGCTGGCGGAACAGGTTGATGCCCTGGGCGCACACGGCCTGCACTTCGTCCTGCTTGCCTTCCTGCTTGGCCAGCGACCACGGGGCCTTGTCGGCAATCCAGGCGTTGGCGCGGTCGGCCAGGCCCATGATTTCGCGCATCGCACGGGCGAAGTCGCGGCCTTCGTAGGCGTCGGCGATACCCGGTGCCGCAGCCAGGAAGGCCTCGGTCAGCTCCGGTGCGGCGTCGCCGGCCACCATCACGCCGCCGTTGCCCTTGTGGATGAACCCTGCGCAGCGGCTGGCGATGTTGACCACCTTGCCGATCAGGTCCGAGTTGACCTTCTGCACGAAGTCTTCCAGGTTCAGGTCCAGGTCATCCACGCCACGGCCCAGCTTGGCCGCGTAGTAGTAGCGCAGGTATTCCGGCGACAGGTGGTCGAGGTAGGTGCGCGCCTTGATGAAGGTGCCACGGGACTTGGACATCTTCTGGCCGTTGACCGTCAGGTAGCCGTGCACGTTGATTGCGGTCGGCTTGCGGTAGCCGGCGCCTTCGAGCATGGCCGGCCAGAACAGCGCGTGGAAGTTGACGATGTCCTTGCCGATGAAGTGGTACAGCTCGGCGCTGGAGTCTTTTTTCCAGTAGGCGTCGAAGTCCAGTTCCGGCGTGCGGTCGCACAGGTTCTTGAAGCTGGCCATGTAGCCGATCGGCGCGTCCAGCCACACATAGAAGTACTTGCCCGGCTCGCCCGGGATCTCGAAGCCGAAGTACGGCGCATCACGGGAGATGTCCCATTCCTGCAGGCCGGAATCCAGCCATTCGGCCAACTTGTTGGCCACGGCGTCCTGCAGTGTGCCGCTGCGGGTCCACTGCTGCAGCATGGCCTGGAAGTCGGGCAGCTTGAAGAAGAAGTGCTGGGAGTCCCTGAGCACCGGGGTGGCGCCGGAGATGGCCGACTTGGGGTTCTTCAGTTCGGTCGGCGCGTAGGTGGCGCCGCATTTTTCGCAGTTGTCGCCATACTGGTCGTCGGCCGCGCATTTGGGGCAGGTGCCCTTGATGAAGCGGTCGGCCAGGAACATCTGCTTGTCGGGGTCGAAATACTGGGTGACCGAGCGCGTGGCGATATGCCCGGCGTCACGCAGTTTCAGGTAGATCTGGCTCGACAGCTCGCGGTTTTCGTCGGCGTGGGTCGAATGGTAGTTGTCGAACTCCACCAGAAAGTCGGCAAAGTCGCCGCAGTGCTCGGCCTGCACGTTCGCGATCAGTTGCTCGGGGGTAATGCCTTCTTTCTCGGCGCGCAGCATGATCGCCGAACCGTGCGCGTCGTCGGCGCACACGTAGGTGCACTGGTTGCCGCGGTACTTCTGGAAGCGCACCCACATGTCTGTCTGAACGTACTCGAGCATGTGGCCAAGGTGGATCGACCCGTTGGCATAGGGCAGGGCGCTGGTGACGAGAATCTGGCGTGGCTCGGACATGGGGGCTCGGCTACTTTCGGCTACAGGGTATGAACGGTGATCGGCCACTATAAAACGATGGGAAATATATTTCACCCCATGGACGTATCTGCCGTTGTTTCACGGGTTAGCATAGCGACCTGTTTCATTCAGTCTTTTATCGGGAGTCTCCATGAGCGCCGTCACTCGCGCAGCGGTTGAAACCGTCCTTCGCCAATACACCGACCCTTACCTGAACCAGGACCCGGTCAGCGCCGGGTGTGTGCGCAGCATCGATATCCAGGGCGACCGGGTCAGCGTGACCCTGGAGCTGGGCTATGCCGCCGGCCTGTTCAAGAACGGCTGGGCCCAGGTGCTGCAGACCGCCGTCGAGGGGATCGAGGGCGTGGCCTCGGCACAGGTCGAGATCACCTGTGTGATCGCCGCGCACAAGGCCCAGGCGCAGATTCCGGGCCTGGCCAACGTCAAGAACATCGTGGCCGTTGCCTCGGGCAAGGGCGGTGTGGGCAAGTCCACCACCGCCGCCAACCTGGCCCTGGCCCTGGCCCGTGAAGGGGCGCGGGTGGGTATCCTGGATGCCGACATCTATGGCCCCAGCCAGGGCGTGATGTTCGGTATCGCCGAAGGGACCCGGCCGCAGATCCGCGACCAGAAGTGGTTCGTGCCGTTGCGTGCGCATGGCGTGGAAGTCATGTCGATGGCGTTTCTTACCGACGACAACACGCCGATGGTATGGCGTGGCCCGATGGTCTCCGGTGCGTTGCTGCAACTGGTGACCCAGACCGCCTGGGACAACCTCGACTACCTGGTGATCGACATGCCGCCGGGCACCGGCGACATCCAGCTGACCCTGGCGCAGAAGGTGCCGGTGGCCGGTTCGGTGATCGTGACCACGCCGCAGGACCTTGCGCTGCTGGACGCGAAAAAGGGTGTGGAGATGTTCCGCAAGGTGAGTATCCCGGTGCTGGGCGTGGTCGAGAACATGGCCGTGCATATCTGCTCGAACTGCGGGCATGCCGAGCACCTGTTCGGTGAAGGTGGTGGCGAGAAGCTGGCGGCGCAGTACGGTGTGGAGCTGCTGGCTTCGCTGCCCCTGTCGATGCTGATTCGCGAGCAGGCCGACAGCGGCAAGCCGACCGCGATTGCCGAGCCTGAAAGCCAGATTGCCATGGTGTACCAGGACCTGGCACGGCAGGTGGGGGCGCGCATCGTGCTGCAGGAAGCGGCGGCGCCGGCGATGCCCAATATCACCATCAGCGAAGACTGAGTCGATACCCTCGCCTGTGTAGGAGCCGGCGTTGTCGGCGAAGGGCCCACTGCTTCACCAGGCAGGCACTGCGGTGTTGCCTTCGCCGGCAACGCCGGCTCCTACGGGCAGCCCCACCGGCAAGGCAAAAAAAAGCCCCGCCGGTGAGGGCAGGGCTTTTTTCAAGCAGTGAAGCGCAAGTTAGATAACTTGTACTTCTTCAGCTTGCATGCCTTTCTGGCCGCGGGTAGCGACGAAAGAGACCTGCTGGCCTTCTTTCAGGCTTTTGAAGCCGTCAGCTTGAATGGCTTTGAAGTGTACGAACAGGTCGTCACCGGATTGTGGGGTGATGAAGCCGAAGCCTTTTTCATCGTTGAACCACTTAACGGTACCGGTTTGGCGATTGGACATGGTCTGTCTCCTTGGACAAAGTTAATTACGGCTCAGGAAACGCCCTGGCCGAGACTGAGTGCAAAGAGGCAGAAAATTCATGAAGATGGGTTGATCGAGATCTTGCATCAGGTAGAGATTCTCAGTGACACGTGCAGCACAGTGGCGTCACCATAACCCTTTTTCCAGAACGTGCCAATGGTCTTGTTCAGCTTTCGTGCAATTCAAGACTGACGGCGCCGCGATACCCCGCGCGGGCCCCGTATGACGCGGATCTTGCCGCCAACACCGCACGGAACTTTGAACCCGGCGCCGGGCCCGGTAAGATGCCCCACAGAATTTCTTCACCACGCTATTTCAGGACACCCGCCATGAGCATCAAATCGGACAAGTGGATTCGCCGCATGGCGCAGGAACACGGCATGATCGAGCCCTTCGTCGAGCGTCAGGTACGCGGCGAAAGCGACAACCGGCTGATCTCCTTCGGCGTCTCCAGCTACGGCTACGACGTGCGCTGCGCCGACGAGTTCAAGGTGTTCACCAACATCAATTCGGCCACCGTCGATCCGAAAAACTTCGACGCCGGCAGCTTCGTCGACGTCAAGAGCGACGTGTGCATCATCCCGCCCAACTCCTTCGCCCTGGCGCGCACCGTCGAGTACTTCCGCATCCCGCGCAACGTGCTGACCATCTGCCTGGGCAAGAGCACCTATGCCCGTTGCGGCATCATCGTCAACGTCACCCCGCTCGAGCCGGAGTGGGAAGGCCACGTGACCCTGGAGTTCTCCAACACCACCACCCTGCCGGCCAAGATCTACGCCAACGAAGGCGTGGCGCAGATGCTGTTCCTGGAGTCCGACGAAGAGTGCGAAGTGTCCTATAAGGACCGCGGCGGCAAGTACCAGGGCCAGCGTGGTGTGACCCTGCCGCGCACCTGAGCCGACGAAGCGAGGGAATTACTCGCCGGCAAGGCACTCCAAGCAGATGAACCGTCCCGGCACGCCAGGAGGCGTGTCGGACTTCGCTCAGGAGCCGCCTATGAAACTCGACCCCTCAATCAGCGCCAAACTTGCCGTGCTGCAGCCCAATCAGATCGGGCTGGTGGCCTGGTCATTGCTCGCGCAGCCGCCACTGATGCAGGCCGGTGGCGTCCCCGGCCAGCCTGGCCCGGACACCCCGTCGCCGGCGCAGCCAGGCGATAACCCGCCGATGGAACCGGGTGAACCCACACTCCCTGATGAACCGCCACCGGCACCGGTTGCCTGAGCCTAGGGCTTGACCGGCCATACCTGCGCGTCTGCCGTCAGGTACACGCGCTCACCCGGCTGAGGCTGCACTGCCCAGCCGCCGGTGAAGTCCCCGAAGGCCGGCAGCAGGCCGAGCCGTTCGCCGATCACGAAGCAGGGCAGGCGCAGGCGTTGCCGCGCGCGCCCCCGCAGCACATACACCGGATGTACGTGGCCGGCCAGCACCAGGTGCGTGGCATGGGGCTCGGGCTCGTGCTGCAAGGCGAACGGCCCCAGCAGCAGCGGGCCGTCAAGCACATCGATGCGCAGCCCCTCGGGCGGGTCGCCGGCATGCAGGTCGTGGTTGCCGCGTATCAGCGTGATCTTCAGTCGGGCGTGCTGCTCCCGCCATTGTCGCACGCGTTCCAGCGTGGCCGCGGCGCGGCCGGTGCGTGCGTGCAGAAAGTCGCCCAGCACGATCAGCTCTTCGCATGGGTAGCTGGTCAGCAGCCGGTCCAGGCGTTGCAGGGTCGATTGCGTGGTGCCGCGGGGCACGGGCAGGTGCTGGGCGCGAAATGCCGCCGCCTTGCCGATATGCACATCGGCCACCAGCATCACCCTGCGCGCCGGCCAGTACAGCGCCTTGTCCCCCAGCAGCCAGAGCTGCTCGCCGTGTACGTCGATGTTCAGGCAGTGACTCATTCAGCGCTCCCGGCTCGCGGCCTTTTCCAGGTCGGCGACCATGCGGGCGATGCGGTCGGCGAGCTTTTCCGTGCTCAGGGTTTCGCGCATGCCTTCCACCAGCAGCGGAAAGGCCAGCGGGCCCGGGCGCGCAAGCGGCTGCAGATGCAGGCGCAAACCGCCCAGCCGGCTCAGTACCTGCGCCAGGCGGTCGATCTCAAGCTCTGCGTTCAGCACCTCGTCACGGGCCTGGCCCAGCAGCAGGTTGCCCGCGTCGTGCTGGCGGAACACCTCGAAGAACAGGCCGCTGGACGCCTGGATCTGCCGGGTGCTCTTGTGCGAGCCGGGATAACCGCCGAACACCAGCCCGGAGATCTGCGCAATTTCGCGAAAACGGCGCATGGCCATTTCGCCGGCATTCAGGCTGGCCAGCACGTCCTCGAGCAGTTCATCGGGGCTCAGCAGATCCGGCAGCATGGCCGCCCACGGCACTTCGCCAGGGCACAGCAGTTCCAGGCCGTAGTCGTTCACCGCAATCGAGAAACTCGCCGGCTGGCTGCGGCTGTAGCGCCACGCCAGCAGGCTGGCCAGCCCAAGGTGGGTGGTGCGCCCGGCAAATGGATAGAGAAACAGATGGCAGCCCTGACGCGAGGTCCAGGTCTCGGCCAGCAGCATGTCGTGGGTGGGGATCACCGACCAGCGCCGCTGCAGCTCCAGCAATGGCTTGACCGCCTGCATGGCCGGCCCGTGGTAGCGACCGTGCGCGGCGCTGTCGAGCTGCTCGACCACGGCCCTGGCCAGCTCGCTGGAAAGCGGCATGCGCCCGCCGTTCCAGCGTGGTACGGCAGGTTTGCGTGCGGTGCTGCGACGCACATAGGCGGTCATGTTGTCGATGCGCACCAGCTCCAGCGTGCGCCCGGCGAACAGGAAGGCATCGCCCGGGCGCAGGCGGGCAACGAAGGCTTCCTCGACACTGCCCAGGTTGCGCCCGCCGCCTCCCTTGCTCCAGAACTTCAGCTGGATGCTCGCATCGCTGACGATGGTGCCGATGCCCATGCGGTGGCGACGCGCCAGGCGCGCGTTGGCCACCCGCCATACCCCGTCCGGCGCTTCGATGACCCGGTGATAGTCAGGGTAGGCGCCCAGCGAGGCACCGCCGTTGCGCACGAATTCCAGCGCCCATTGCCACTGTTCGTCGCGCAGGTGCCGATAGGCCCAGGTGCTGCGCACTTCCTCGAGCAGTTGCGCGGGGCGAAACCCGGCCCCCAGGGCCATGCTCACCAGGTGCTGCACCAGCACATCCATGCACAGCGCCGGAGAGCGCCTTGCCTCTATCTGGCGTGCTGCCACGGCCTCGCGGGCGGCGGCGGCCTCCACCAGCTCCAGGCTGTGGGTCGGTACCAGGGTCACCCGCGAAGGGCGGCCCGGCGCGTGCCCCGAGCGTCCGGCGCGCTGCATCAGACGCGCCACGCCCTTGGCCGAGCCGATCTGCAACACCCGTTCGACGGGCAGAAAATCCACCCCCAGGTCGAGGCTTGAGGTACATACCACTGCCTTGAGCTGGCCCTGTTTCAGGCTCTGCTCGACCCAGTTGCGGGTTTCGCGGGCCAGCGAGGCGTGATGCAGGGCAATGATGCCGGCCCAGTCGGGGCGCGCCTCCAGCAGCGCCTGATACCACAGCTCGGCCTGGGCGCGGGTGTTGGTGAACACCAGGCAACTGCTGCTGCGCGCCACCTCATCGCGCACCTGCGCGAGCATCTTGAGCCCCATGTGCCCGGCCCAGGGGAAGCGCTCGATGGCTTCGGGCAGCAGGGTATCGACCTCGATGCGCTTGTCCTGGCGGCCTTGCACCAGGCAACCGCCCTCGGGCAGCAGCACGTCGCGGGCATGCTCCAGGTTGCCCAGGGTGGCCGAGATGCCCCATACGATCAGGCCCGGGTGCCAGCGGCGCAGGCGCGCCAGGGCCAACTGCAGCTGTACACCGCGCTTGTTGCCGAGCAGTTCGTGCCATTCGTCCACCACCACCAGGCGCAGGCTGGCGAACTCGCTCTGCGCCGCATCGCGGGTCAGCAGCAGGGTCAGGCTTTCGGGGGTGGTGATCAGGGCACTGGGCAGGCGCCGGCTCTGGCGGGCACGCTCGGCGCTGGAGGTGTCGCCGCTGCGCACGCCCAGGCTCCAGTGAATCTGCAACGCGTCCAGTGGCGCCTGCAAGGCCCGCGCGGTATCGGCGGCCAGGGCGCGCATGGGGGTGATCCACAGCACTTGCAGCGGTGCCGGGTGCTTGGCGCGTGGCGTGTCCTGGGCATGGAGGTGTTGCAGCGCGGCCAGCCACAGGGCGTAGGTTTTGCCGGCGCCGGTGCTGGCATGCAGCAACCCGGATTCGCCGCGGGCGACGGCGGCCCACACGCGCTTCTGAAAGGCGAAGGGCTTCCAGCCACGGGTGGCAAACCAAGGGCCAGCAAGGTCGGACGGTTTACGCATGCCGGGGCCGCTTGTGGGCAGTGGGTGTGTCTTCACAGACCATCAATGCCCGGCATTAGTTTTAGCGGGTGACAATCGTCGCGTTATTTGAGGTTGCCACTCAGGAACTGGCGCAGCCGCTCGCTCCTGGGGTTGCCCAGCACATCGGCCGGTGCGCCCTGTTCCTCCACCAGCCCCTGATGCAGGAACAGCACCTGGCTCGATACCTGCCGTGCAAAGCTCATTTCGTGGGTCACCATGATCATGGTGCGGCCTTCCTCGGCCAGCCCCTGGATCACCCGCAGCACTTCCCCCACCAGCTCCGGGTCCAGCGCCGAAGTCGGCTCGTCGAACAGCATCACCTCCGGCTCCATTGCCAGCGCCCGCGCGATCGCCACCCGCTGCTGCTGGCCACCGGACAGGAACGCCGGGTACTGGTCTGCCACCCGGGGCGCCAGGCCTACCTTGTCCAGGTAGGCACGTGCCCGTTCCTCGGCCTCGTGCCGGCTTACCCCCAGCACCCGGCGCGGCGCCATGCTGATGTTCTCCAGCACGCTCAGGTGGCTCCACAGGTTGAAATGCTGGAACACCATGGCCAGGCGCGTGCGGATACGCTGCAGCTCGTCGGCATCGGCCACGCGCAGGCCGTGGCGGTCGTGCACCATGCGCACCGGCTGGCCGTCCAGGGTCATGCTGCCCTCGTCGGGCTGTTCGAGAAAATTGATGCAGCGCAGAAAGGTGCTCTTGCCCGAGCCACTGGCGCCGATCAGGCTGATCACGTCGCCGGTGCTGGCCTGCAGTGAAACGCCCTTGAGCACATGGTGCTCGCCGTAGCGCTTGTGCAGGCCTTCGATGGTCAGTTTGTACATGCACGGCCCCTCATGGCGATAACAGGTAGCCGCTGCGGTACGGCTGGTTGCCCGCCACATGCGCAATCACCATGCCAGCGGTGGCCATGCGTCGCAGCGAGCGGGCATACAGCAGCCCGGCCTGCTGGTTGTATACCGGGGTCACGCGGTCGCTGAGCGGGTCGATCACCTCGGCGATCAGTTGCCCGGCCTGCACCGGCTGGCCCGGGGTGACATGAAACACCAGCAGGCCGCCCAGCGGCGTGGCCACCGGTTCGACCGCCGCCAGCGGCGTGGCCGGGTAGGGCAGGGGCGGCAAGGGGGCGGCCTCGCCTTCGATGGCACCGAAACGGGTCAGGTAGTTCAGGATCGCCTCGCAGTCGGTGCTGGCCAGCGGATGGCTCACATCGCCCTGACCGCGCAGCTCCACCGTCACCGAAAAGCTGCCCTGGGGGATGGGGAACTGCTTGGCAAAGCGTTGCTGCAGCTGCCACCACACCAGGGTGAAACACTCATCGAACGACTGCCCGCCCGAATCGGTGGCCAGCAGGCTGGCCTGGGCCCCGAGGTAGCGCGACAGCGCCTCGACCCGGGGCCAGGCTTCCGGGGTGGTGTACAGGTGCGCGACGGCCTCGAAGTCGCAGTGCAGGTCCAGCACCATGTCGGCATCGCAGGCCAGGCGTTGCAGTACCAGGCGCTGGGATTGCAGCGGGGTGGCGGCGGGCTGCGCGTCCAGCGCCCGGCGCATGCACTCGCGAATCAGCTCGACGTTGTGCCGCGGGTCCTGGGTCAGGTGCGCTTCGATCTGGTCACCGATGGTGTCGCTCAGGTCGACGAAGTGGCGGTTGAAGTTCTCGCCGCTCTGCAGCTCGAAACGCCCCAGGGGCACGTCCATCAGCACCTGTTCCAGGCCCACCGGGTTGGCGATGGGCACCAGCACGATCTCGTGGCGCAGGCGGCCCTGGCTCTGCAATTCGCCCAGGCGTTGCTTGAGGTGCCAGGCCACCAGCATGCCGGGCAGCTCGTCGGCATGCAGCGAAGCCTGGATATAGACCTTGCCGGCACCGCGCGGGCCGAAGTGGAAGCTGTGGATCTGGCGGCAAATCCCCGGCACCGGGGCCAGGATGTCGTGGGTCTTGTGGTGCATGAACGGTCCTAGTGTGCGGGGCCGAGGAAGGCCAGCCAGCGTCGTTCGGCCAGGCGGAACAGGCCCACCAGTGCGAAGGTCACGCACAGGTAGATGATGGCGGCCGTACCGAACGACTGAAAGGTCAGAAAGGTGGCCGAGTTGGCGTCGCGGGCGACCTTGAGGATGTCCGGCACGGTGGCGGTGAAGGCCACGGTGGTCGAGTGCAGCATCAGGATCACCTCATTGCTGTAGTACGGCAGCGAGCGGCGCAACGCGGACGGCATGATGATATAAGCATAAAGTTTCCAGCCGCGCAGGCCGTAGGCCCTGGCTGCCTCGACTTCACCGTGGTGCATGCTGCGGATGGCGCCGGCGAAGATCTCGGTGGTGTAGGCGCAGGTGTTCAGGGCAAAGGCCAGGATGGTGCAGTTCATGGCGTCGCGAAAGAAGCTGTCGAGCAGCGGTTGCCCCCGCACCACCTCCAGGCTGTAGATGCCGGTGTAGCAGATCAGCAACTGGATATACAGCGGCGTGCCGCGAAACAGGTAGGTGTAGAACTGCACTGGCCAGCGCACCCACAGGCGCCGTGACACCCGTGCGATCGACAGCGGGATCGATACCACGAAGCCGATCAGCAGCGAGGCGCTGAGCAGCCACATCGTCATCGCCAGCCCGGTGATGTGGGTGCCGTCGGTATAGAGAAACGCGCGCCAGTATTCCTGCAGCAGCTCGATCATCGCAGTGCCTCCCGGGTGCCGACGTTGTAGCGCCGTTCGAGCCAGCGCAGGGCCACGTTCGAGGCGCTGGTGATCAGCAGGTAGATGAAGGCCGCCACCACCAGAAAGTAGAACAGCTGGTAGCTGCTCTTGCCGGCATCCTGGGCGGCCTTGACCAGGTCGGCCAGGCCGATGATCGACACCAGCGCGGTGGCCTTGAGCATCACCATCCAGTTGTTGCCGATGCCCGGCAGGGCGAAGCGCATCATCTGCGGGAACACCACGAAGCGAAACCGCTGAAAGCGCTTGAGGCCATAGGCGGTGGCCGCTTCGACCTGGCCGCGCGGCACCGCGAGGATCGCGCCGCGAAAGGTCTCGGTGAAATAGGCACCGTAGATGAAGCCCAGGGTGATGACCCCGGCAGCGAAGGGGTTGATCTCGATGTAGTCCCACTCCATGGCGTCGGTCAGGCTGGTGAGCCCGGTCTGCAGGCTGTAGAAGATCAACAGCATCAGCACCAGGTCGGGCACCCCGCGGATCAGCGTGGTGTAGAGCTGCGCGGGGATGCGCAGCAGCGGCAACGCGGAGAGCTTGGCGCTGGCGCCGAGCAGGCCCAGGCCGACGCTGACCAGCAGCGACATGAAGGACAGTTGCAGGGTCATCCAGGTGCCTTGCAGCAGCAGCGGGCCGAAGCCCCTGAGGCTGAAGGCGCCAAGGCCCAGGTGTTGCAGGAGGTCGTCAAGCATGGGGCGAGCCTGTGCGGGTGGGACCTTGGGTACGCAGTGCGTCAGCTCTTGCACGCACCGCGTACCCGTGTAGGAGCCGGCCTTGCCGGCGAAGAGGCCGGCCCTACTTGCCGCTGTACAGGTTCAGATCACCAAAGTGCTTCTTCTGGATGTCGGCATAGGTGCCATCATCGTGTAACGCTTTGATACCTTTGTTCAGCAGGGCCTTCAGCTCGCTGTTACCTTTCTTAATGCCCACTGCCGTCTTCGACGGCAGCAATTCGCTGTCCACCGGTTGGCTCACTTCGTAGCCCGCGCCCTGTGGCGATTTCAGAAAGCCCAGTTCGGCCTGCAGCATGTCCTGGATCGAGGCGTCCAGGCGTCCCGAAATCAGGTCGGCATACACCTGGTCCTGGTTCTGGTAGGCCTGGGTCTTGACCCCGGCCTTGTCCAGTACGGCCTTGGCATAGGCTTCCTGGATGGTGCCCTGCTCATAGCCGACGGTCTTGCCCTTGAGCGAGGCCGGGTCGGCGCTCATGCCTGCACCTTTTTTGAACACCAGCGCGGTAGGCCCGGAGAACAGCTCGTCAGAGAAATCGATGACCTTCTCCCGCGCCGGGGTCACCGTCATGGACGAGATCACGCCGTCGAACTTGTTGGCCTTGAGGCCCGGAACCATGCCGTCGAAGTCGCTCTCGACCCACCTGCACTTGACCTTGAGCTCGGCGCAGATTGCGTTGCCCAGGTCGATGTCGAAGCCCACCAGGCTGCCGTCGGCGGCCTTGGACTCGAAAGGGGCGTAGGAGGGATCGACGCCGAAGCGCAGTTCCTTGTAGTCCTTGGCCAGGGTGTTGCCCGCAGCCAGGCACAGCGCCAGAGCAGACAGCGTCAGCAGAGCTTTTTTCATGGTGTGGTCCTTCAAGCGCAAGTGATGGGTGGCTGCGCAGCGTTACCGCTGGCCGCTCGACATCAAGCTCACAGCAATTTCCGCACCATAGTCCCAATTGCTGCGTTTCGCTTACCCCAGCAGCGACTGCAACGTGGCCAGGTCGTCTGCTTCGTCCACCGGTTTGTCCAGGCGCCAGCGCAGCATCCGCGGGAAGCGCACCGCAATCCCGCTCTTGTGGCGCTTGGACAGTGCGATGCCCTCGAAGCCGAGTTCGAACACCAGCGTCGGGGTCACGCTGCGTACCGGCCCGAAGGTTTCCACGGTGGTCTTGCGGATGATTGCATCAACCTTGCGCATCTCTTCGTCGCTGAGCCCTGAATACGCCTTGGCAAAGGGCACAAGGCTGCGCTGCGGGCTGCCGGCGGGGGCGTCCCACACCGCAAAGGTGTAGTCGCTGTACAGGCTGGCGCGCCGGCCATGTCCGCGCTGGGCATAGATCAGCACCGCGTCCACGCTGAACGGGTCGATTTTCCACTTCCACCACACCCCCATGTCCTTGGTGCGGCCCACCCCGTACAGGGCGTCGCGGGCCTTGAGCATCAGGCCCTCGACCCCCAGGCTGCGCGAAGCCTCGCGCTGGGCGGCAAGCTCGGCCCAGGTGTCGCCCTGCAGCACCGGCGACAGGCGCAGCGCCGGGTGCGCAGTGGTCTGAACCAGCGCCTCCAGCTGCGCCCGGCGCTCGGCCTGCGGGCGGCTGCGCCAGTCGGCGCCCTGCCATTCGAGCAGGTCGTAGCCCAACAGCACCACTGGCGCATCGGCCAGGATCTTCTTGCCCAGGGTCTTGCGCCCGATGCGCTGCTGCAGCAGGGCGAAGGGTTGCACGCCGTCGCGCCACACCACGATCTCGCCGTCCACCACGCAGCCATCGGGCAGCACGGCGGCCAGCGCCTGCAGTTCGGGGAAGCGCTCGGTCAGCAGCTCCTCGCCGCGTGACCACACCCACAGCTGGCCCTCGCGCTTGACCACCTGCGCACGGATGCCGTCCCACTTCCATTCCGCCTGCCAGGCCTGGGGCGGGCCGAGCAGGGCGTCGAACTGGTCCACCGGCTGTTGCAGCGCATGGGCCAGAAAGAACGGGTACGGCTGGCCGCCGCGCTGGGCATGTTCGTCTTCGGACTCGGCCGCGATCAGCTTGAGGTAGCCCTGGGCCGTGGGGCGGTGCGACAGGTCGGTGTAGCCCACCAGGCGCTGGGCCACGCGCTTGCTGTCGATGTCGGCCAGTTGCGCCAGGGCGCGGGTGACCAGCAGCTTCGACACGCCGACACGAAAGCTGCCGGTGACCAGCTTCAGGCACACCAGCAGGCTCTGCCGGTCGAGCTGTGCCCACAGGGGCGGCAGGCGCTGCGCCAGGGTTTCGGGCGGCAGTCCGCGCAGCGGCAGCAGGCAATCCTCGACCCAGTAGGCCAGGCCCGCGTCGCTGCTGTGGGCGGCTTCGGGCAGCAGCAGCGAAAAGGTCTCGGCCAGGTCGCCCACGGCCTGGTAGCTCTCCTCGAACAACCAGTCGGGCAAACCCGACAGGCTGATTGCCAGTTCGCGCAGCAGCCGTGTGGGTACCAGCTGGCGCGGCCGCCCGCCGGCCAGGAAGTACACCGCCCAGGCGGCGTCTGCGGGGCTGGCGCTGGCGAAGTAGCGCACCAGTGCATCGCGCTTGGCGTTGCTCGAGGTGGTGGCGTCGAGCTGGCCGTAGAGTTCGGCGAAGGCCTTCATGCGCTGGCCTCGGTCGGGGCGCCTTCATCCTCGTCACCGTATTCGGTGACGAACGCCTGGGCATCCAGCCCGCGCTCGCACAGGTAGCGCACCAGCACGGCCACCGAGCCGTGGGTCACCATCACCCGCTGCGCCCCGGTCTGTTCGATGGCCCATAGCAGGCCGGGCCAGTCGGCGTGGTCGGAGAGCACGAAGCCGCGGTCCACCCCGCGCCGGCGCCGGGTGCCGCGCAGGCGCATCCAGCCGCTGGCGAAGGCGTCGCTGTAGTCGCCGAAGCGGCGCATCCAGCTGCTGCCGGCCGCCGAGGGCGGGGCCAGGATCAGCGCCTGGCGCATGCGTGGGTCGTGCTTGTCCATCTCGCTGGCATGCAGCGTGGCGGGCAGGGCGACACCCGCTTCGCGGTATACCCGGTTCAGCGGCTCGACCGCGCCATGCACCAGGATCGGCCCCAGGCTCGGGTCCAGGCCATGCAGGATGCGCTGCGCCTTGCCGAACGAATAGCAGAACAGCACGCTGGCCTTGCCCAGTGCGATGTTCTCGCGCCACCACGCATTGATCTGGTCGAAGATCTGCTGCTGGGGCTCCCAGCGGTAGATCGGCAGGCCGAAGGTCGACTCGGTGATGAAGGTGTGGCAGCGCACCGGTTCGAACGGTGCGCAGGTGCCATCGGGTTCGACCTTGTAGTCGCCGGACGCCACCCACACCTCGCCGCGATACTCCAGGCGCACCTGGGCCGAGCCCAGCACATGGCCGGCCGGGTGCAAGCTCAGGGTCACCCCGCCGTGGTCCAGGCGCTGGCCGTAGTCGAGGGTCTGCAGGTTGATGTCGGCGCCCAGGCGGCTGCGCAGGATGCCCGCGCCGGGGCTGGCGGTGAGGTAGTGGCGGTTGCCGTTGCGGGCGTGGTCGCCATGGCCGTGGGTGATCACCGCACGTTCAACGGGGCGCCACGGGTCGATGTAGAAATCCCCGGGTGGGCAATACAATCCTTCGGGTCGTGCAATCACCAGGTCCATGCCAAGGCCGCTGCGCTGGGGGTTTAACCTAGGAGCGCGGCCGGGCCGGTGAAGTTCGATCCGAAAGCGTCGCCGGCGTGCTGCCGGCGACGCTGCAGTGGGGGGCTGCTTCAGTAGCGCGCGTCTACCGGGCGCCCGCCGTTGGGCCAGTCCTTGACCTTGTCGGGGAAGTCCGGGCGTGGCTGGCTGGAGAACCAGGCCGCCACGTCCACCGCGTCCTGGTCGGACAAGCCGCCCTGGCCGAGCGGGAACTTCTCGTGCATGCCGATCGGCATGTTGCGTTTGACGAAGGCGGCCGCGGTGTAGGTGCGCGCCATGCCGGCACCGATGTTGAACGACTGCTCGCCCCACAGCGGCGGGAAGATCCAGGTGCCGTCGGCACGGGTCAGGCCTTCGCCGTCGTTGCCATGGCACACCGCGCACTGCTGGGCATACACCTGCTTGCCGTTGTCCAGGTCGGGCTTGATCGACGGGTCGACCTTGCCTACACCGCGCCCTGGCACCTTGTCCTCGGGCTTGGTGTTGTTCTTCATCCACTCGAAGTACGCCACCATCGCCTGCATGTCGGCCCCTTGCGGTGGCAGCGGCGAGCCGCTCATCGAGCGCCGGAAGCAGCCGTTGATGCGCTCCTCCAGGGTGATCACCTTGCCCGCCCGTGGCGCATAGCCGGGGAAGAAGGCCGATACCCCGACGAACGGCGAACCGTCGGCCACGGTGCCGGCGTTCAGGTGGCAACTGGTGCAGTTGAGCGCGTTGCCGACGTTGTCGGGCAGCAGGTCACGGGTCTGCAGGTGCAGGCGCATGCCGCGCACCACCTGATCGGCATTGCTGGCCGCCAGCAGGTCGGCCAGGCGCGGGGTCTCGAAGGTCGAGGCGTCGCGGTCCTGGGGCTTGAGCTGCTGGCGCAGCTTGGCCACCTGCGCTGCGCTGATCGCCGAGCCGTCGTTGCCCCAGCTGCTGCGCACGAACGTGAGGATCTCGGCGATCTCGGTGTCGGTCAGGCGCGAGAACCCGGGCATGGTGTACACCCGTGGGTGGGCGACGGTTTCGGCGGTCTGCCAGCCGGTCAGGGTGATGTGCAGCAGCGAGGTCGGGTTGGCCGAGGCCACGCTGGGGTTGTGCGCCAGTGGCGGGAACATGCCCGCCACGCCGGCGCCGTCCGGGCGGTGGCAGTCGCTGCAGAACTGCGTGTAGCCCAGCCCGCCGCGGCTGGTGAACAGGTTGTCCGGCGCTGGGGCAGGGGTTCGTTCCACCATCGGCATCGGCAGGTCGTCCTTGCCCGGTGGCAACGACTTGAGGTAGCGCGCGATGGCGGTGAGGTCGGCGTCGGTGAAGTGCTGGGTACTGTGGGAGATCACCTCGGCCATGTTGCCCGACACCGTGGCAAAGCGGTTCTGCCCGGTCTTGAGCAACTGCACGGTGTCGTCCACCGTCCACAGGTTGCGCAGGCTCAGGGCGCGCCAGTGCTCCACGGTCTCGCCTGCCAGGAAGTGCTGGCCGCCGCTGCCGGCGTCGTCCATGGCCTTTTCCTGGAAGGCCACGCCGCGCGGGGTATGGCAGGCGCCGCAGTGGCCCAGGCCCTGTACCAGGTAGGCGCCGCGGTTGAGCTCGTCGCTGCGAGCCGGGTCGGCCACGAAGGGTTGCTTGTCGAGAAACACCAGGTTCCACAGCGACAGGCCCCAGCGCTGGCTGAACGGAAACTTCATGTCCGCTTCCAGGTTGGGCTGGTTGACCGGCTTCACGTCCTCCATCAGGTAGGCGTACAGGTCGCGCATGTCGCCTTCGGTCATTTTCGCGTAGGAGGGGTAGGGCATGGCCGGGTACAGGTTGGTGCCGGCCGCGTTCACCCCTTCGCGCATGGCGCGGTCGAACTGCTCGAAGCTGTAGCGGCCGATGCCGGTGACCTTGTCGGGGGTGATGTTGCTGGAGTAGATGGTGCCCATCGGCGTGGTCAGTTCGAGGCCGCCGGCCATCAACTCGCCGCCCTTGGCAGTGTGGCAGGCCACGCAGTCGCCCAGACGGGCAATGTAGGCGCCGCGTTCGACTGCCGTTGCCGGGGGCGGCTCACTGGCAGAGGCGGGGTACGCAAACAGCAGCGTCGAGCCAAGCATGGCCAGACGCGATACAAGAGAAGCCATCGCAATCGTCCTTTGGATGCGGCCGCAGGTGGTCCTGTAGGCACGTATCCGCAATCGTTTTTATAGGGTCATCAGACAAACCCGGTTATAGCCGATGGACGAGGGTGGCACTTTGATATGGATCAGCGCGGGGCGAGAAGGGGGCTCGCCGCCAGGGCGACGGCGAGCCGAAGGGGTTACTTGCCGGGCACCAGGGTCAGGCGCTTGCTGCCGTAGGCGCGTTCGAAGTTCTGCGGCTGCATCGGGAAGGTCACGTAGCTGCCCTTGAACCAGGCATCCAGGCCGTCGGCGAAATGCGCGCTGGCCGGGTTGCCCGACTGCCCGCTGCTGCTCACCCCCTGCAGCGGCTCGGCCAGGCCGAAGTCGACCACCATGCGCATCGACGGCATCAGGCGGGCATCGAAGTCCTGGCCCCAGGCATAGGCCGAGGCGTTGAGTGTGGTGTGGTCGCCGCCGGTGGCCAGCGGGCCGCGCTTGAGTGTGTCGCCCAGGCCATAGGGTGCGCTGACGGGCCAGTGGTACTGGTGCAGCTTGCCCCATTGCCAGGCCCGGCGGTCGGTGCCCATCTGCGCTTCGCCGGCGCTGATGGCCGCGGCCAGGCTCCGGGCCAGGATCGTCGGCTTGTCCTGCTTGCCCGGGCTGTTGCGGTCGTCCCAGAACGGGCTGTCGTCGCGGCCCAGCAGGTGATCGGCCTGGGCCGAGTACGACAGCCGCGCATTGGCGACGAAGGCTTGCCAGCTCGGGCTGGTTTCAGGCCCCAGTTCATCGAGGAAGATCTGCCGGGCGCTTTGCTGCAGGAACAGCTCGTACACCGCGGCATCCGCCGATTGCGGGCTCAGGCGCCCGTCGAACGCCATCAGCCGGGTGTAGGCCTCGCGGGCGCGGGCCTTCTGCTCGGCGGGCAGGGCGTCGATGGCCTGCTTGAGCGGCTGGGCCATGCCGGGTGCTTCGAACATGGCCTTGAGCTTGGCGGCGAACAGGGTGGTCTGGTCGTACTGCATGGCGATCAGGCTGCGGCTGTCGTGCTTGCCGTTGCCGGCCAGCTGCGCCAGGCGTTCGGCACGCTCGGGGTAGTACCAGCTGTTGGACAGTTGCAGGCCATAGCCCTTGGGAATGCTGCGCTGGTTGGCATTGCCCAGCCAGCCTTGCGGCGGGTCCTGGTCGTAGGGGTGGAGCATGGCGTCGGCGTAGCCATCCCAGTCATAGCGCCCGTCGGCACCTGGGGAGGGCAGCAGGCCCTGGCCTTCGCGGCGGTTGGGGTAGCGGCCGGTAACCTGCCAGCCCACGTTGGCGGCGTCGGCGAACACCAGGTTCAGCGCGGCGGCGCCGATTTCGCGGCTGGCGTCGAAGGCACGTTCGACGCTCTGTGCCCGCGACAGGTCGAAGAACGCATCAAGGCTCTTGTCGCCCTTGAGTTCGGGCATCTTCAGGGCCAGGCCGAGGCTGCCCTGGGTGCCGGTCAGCAGGGCGCCGTGGCGGGTTTCGTACAGGGTTTCGCGTTGCGGGCGCTGGCCCTTGACGAAGTAGGTCTCGTTGCGCGCCTGCACCGGCTGCCAGCGGCCGTCGACTTCATAGAGCACGCGGTTGCCTTCGCGCTTGAGTTTTTCCAGGTACAGGTCCTGGTTGTCGCCCATTGCCGCGCTGCTGCTCCAGGCCAGCTTGCCGTTGAAGCCGGACAGCACGAACGGCAGGCCGGCCAGGCTGAAGCCGGCGGCCTGGTATTTGGTGGTACGTACCTGCACCGGGCTCAAGGCCCAGGCGCCCTGGCTGTCGCTGGCCAGCAGGCTGCGGCCGCTGCGGCTGCGCTGCGGGGCGATGGCCCAGTTGCTCGACGCCGGGGTGCCCAGCAGGTTGAGCGCGGCCAGTTGCTCGCTGACCTTGTTCAGTGTGGCCAGGCCCGGCAGCTGGCTGCCCGGGTTCAAACCCTTGAGCTTGTCGGCTTCGGCCATGGCCAGCGGTTCGTCCGGGTAGCTGGGCAGCAGCCACGGCAGTGTGTCGGCACCGACTTTCTGCGCCAGGGTCAGTGCGGCGATTTCTTCCTGCAGGTTCACCGACTGGCTGAAGCTGTACAGGCTGAAGATCAGCGCCGAATCTTCAGGCTTCCAGTACTCGGGGCGGTAGCCGCTCTGGGCCAACGGGGCCGGCAGGCGGTCGCGGTAGCGGAACAGGTAGGCGTTGACCCCGCGTGCGTACACCTCGAAGAAGCGCTTGAGGCGCGGCGAGGCGTCGGCGTAGAGGTCGCTGGCGTTCTTTTTCAGGTTGACCGCGCGCATGAAGCGGTCGACCTCAAGCGCATCCGGGCCGGCCATCTCGGCCAGGCGCCCCTGGGCCAGCAGACGCATGCCGACCATCTGCCCGATGCGATCGCCGGCGTGCACATAGCCCAGGGTGAACAGCGCATCGTGGAAGCTGCTGCTCTCGATCAGCGGCATGCCCAGGGCGTTGCGCCGCACCGAGACGTTCTGTGCCAGCCCCTTGAGCGGTTGCACGCCGCTGGTGGGGATGACGCTGTCCTGATGGTTGCCCAGTTGGCAACCGCCCAGGCTGAGCAGCCCGAGCAGGGTCGCGGCGACGCCGAACCGGGGTAGAACGGGGGAAAGGGCTGGCGAGGCCATGGGCAAGGCTCCTGCAGGGGATGGCGCTAAAAGGCGCTACGTTAGTGAGCGCGATCACGCCATGCAAGCGGGGGCGCGGGCTTTATTTTCAAAGTACCGCGCGGCCTTGTCGTGGTTCAGGCTGGCGGCGGGTTGATCTGCTCGACCAGGGCGTAGGCGCGCTGTGTGGCGGGGCGTGCCTGGATGCGCTGGAACCAGCCTTTGAGGGCCGGGAAGTCGTCCAGGTTCTGCTGCTGCCAGGTGTGCGAAACGATCCACGGGTAGATCGCCATGTCGGCGATGCTGTAGTCGTTGCCGGCGACGAATGGTCGGTCGGCCAGGCGCTTGTTCAGTACCCCGTACAGGCGCGCGGTTTCGTCCACGTAGCGCTTGATGGCGTAGGGGATCTTCTCGGGGGCGAAGCGGTTGAAGTGGTGGTTCTGCCCGGCCATCGGGCCCAGGCCGCCCATTTGCCAGAACAGCCATTGCAGGGCCTCCTGGCGGCCGCGCAGGTCCTTGGGAATGAACTGCCCGGTTTTTTCGGCGAGGTAGAGCAGGATGGCCCCGGACTCGAACAGCGACAGCGGCTGGCCGTCGGCGGTGTCGTGGTCGACGATGGCCGGGATGCGGTTGTTGGGGGCGATTTTCAGAAAGTCTTCGGCAAATTGCTCGCCCTTGCCGATGTTGATCGGGTGAAGGGTGTAGGGCAGGCCGGTCTCTTCGAGAAACAGGGTGATCTTGTGGCCGTTGGGGGTGGTCCAGTAATACAGGTCGATCATGGTCACGCTCCGTTTGATGGTCGTCTGCTGGAACTGTGCTTGATGTCGAGGCGCAACGTGTGTGGGAGCGGGTCAGGCCCGCTCCCACAGGGGAGGCATCAGGCCCCGTGGCACTTCTTGAACTTCTTGCCGTTGCCGCATGGGCAAGGGTCGTTGCGGCCAACGTCCTTCAGGGCATTGCGCGCAGGTTCCTGAGGGGCATGGTTGCAGTGCGGGCCATGCACATGGCCGTGGTCATGATCATGCGCGTGATGGTCATGATCGTGATTGCAGTCGGGGCCATGAACGTGGGGTTGCTGGGTCATCGAGGGTTACTCCGGAATGAGATCGGCGGGAATTATCTCACCCTTGCGCAACAAGTGCAGGTCGTGGGCAAAGAATAATCCGGTGCTCAGCTCTCCCTCCAGGCGATAGGGGATGGCCTGATCGGGGCGCTTGAGCAGCTTGGCGATGGGCTTGAGCTGGCGCCACAGGTTGGTACGCACCGGTACCTGGATGGTGCGCCGACTGTGCGCGTCCACCCGAAACCACTGGCCGTGGTCGCCTTCGACCAGCAACAGGTCGGCCAGGTACACCGCGTAATGCAGGTTGCGCACCTGCAGGGTGCTGTCGTTGGGATTGTCGATGCGAAAGTGCAGGATGAACTCCTGCTGCATCAGTTTGGCACGCACCACTTCGACCTTCTGCAGATGCACTAGAGGGGCGGCCGTGTCGGTACTGAACCAGGACGCACAACTACTCAGCCCAAGCAGGGCGAGCAGCAACGCTGCTCTCATCCACCCTCGACTAATCATGCTGGTCTCCTTTTGACACATTAGTCTAGCTATCGAAAGAAGGCAGCGATGATCACGAGATCCGGCATCGGCGCGGCAGACGAGCATCAACAGTTCTTGGCGACCCCCAGAACTTGCATGGCCATTGCTTGGTCCCAGCCAAGATCTATCAAGTCATCTTCGTCCAGCGAATGCGTGTGCTCCTTGATGATCAGCAACTGGCAGATGAACGCACTGGTTGCGTACCAGTAGGCTCTGCCCTTTTTCTGATTCTCGCGGTATTGCCTACCCAGGTAATCACGAGGATCCAAATCGTTTTTTTTGAGTACTTCGGCCAGTTCATCGATGGTCCTGAGCCCCGCACGGGCGCAGAGTTGAATCAGCTTGGCAAGCGCATCACGCTCGTCCCGTTCGGTCCTGAAGGGGTCGTTGAATATGAAGTGTGCGGCGCGAGCCCTTTCATCCAGACTCCTTACAAGCGGCGACGCCTCGAGAAACTGGCTCAGTGACAGTTCATCCAGCGGAATGCCTTGTGCGCTTTCCTTCAGTTTGTCGGCAATATCGGCGCTCAAGCTCTGGTACGCATTTCTTAGCGAAACGAACTCATCGTCGGCTATTTCGAACAGGGCCGAGAGTCGGCACAGTTTTCGTTTCAGTTGCTCGTGTGCGGTGCCTTCGCCCTTGTAGTCGAGTTTGTGGGAAACGGCTGCCCACGCGTGCTGCAACACGGTCCGCACCTGGATCTCGAAGCTCAGCCCTTCAACACCACTCACCTGGGCAGCGTCTGCCAGGTCGCTAGTGAAGGGTATGATGTAGTGTTGCGAGCGGTAGCCGAAGTGCGCCTCGTTTTCCGGCTTCTTGTTCTGCTGTTCCTGCGGTTTGCCAAAGCGAGCCAGCAAGGCATCGCCGATGTTATCCAGATCGGTCTCGTAGTAGGCAATGACTCTGAGGCCGACCAAGTCAGTGATATCGAGGAAAGGGTTCGAGTAGTCTTTTTCAGGTTTCAGGGCTTTTGTGATAAAGCTTTTTTCGTCCTTGGCCCGTGCTTCCACCAGATGAACGCTGATTTTATTGTCCTGCAGCGTCTTGGTGAGCTCCTCGCGCAAGTGCTCGGCACAGCGCCTGTACTGATCGAACTGTTGTCGATACCTTTCCCGCAGTATTCTTTCACGCTCGTCCATAGGCGGCATCGTCAAGCTCTCTTCGTTGTGGTTCAAACATAGCTGGCGCAGCACTTCTTGAACTTCTGCCCGCTGGCGCATGGGCAGGCGTCGTTGCGCCCGGCCTTGAGGCCCACCGTGGGGTCGATGAAGTACCAGTGCCCGCCGTTGTGCACGAAGGCCGAGCGCTCGCGGTGGCTGTGCTCGCCGTCGTTGTCGTGCCAGCGCGCTGTGAAGGTGACGAACGCGTGATCGGGCTGGCCGCCGAACACCTCGGCGCTCTCGACCTCCAGGCCCAGCCAGGTGCTTTGCGCGCTCCAGGCGGCAATGCCGGCGCGATCCAGCCCGGCCTGCTGCACCGGCAGGGTGGTCTTGATCAGGTAATCCACCAGCCCCAGCACATAGGCGCTGTAGCGCGAGCGCATCAGCGTCTGTGCATCGGGCGCCGGGTGGCCGGCATGATAATGCCCGCAGCAGGCATCGAGCAGGTTACCGCTGCCGCACGGGCAAACCGAGACACTCATTGCATCACCACCAGTACTTTCCAAAATTTTGCGGGTTGGCCCAGAACTTGGCGTTGAGCCAGTCGGGTACCTGTTTGTAGTCACGTAGATCATAGGTGAACAGGTTCAATACCTGCTCGTCACGTTGAAAACGCTCGCTATCCTGCAGCGCCAGTGCGTAGAAGTCGGTGTCGCGCCAGCCGCTGGCCGCAAGGTCGACCAGCACCGCCACGCGGCTGGCGTTGAGGTTGCGAATGCCGCCGAGCAGTTGCAGGCCCTGCTGGTTGCTCAGGTGTTCCAGGCAGTCCACCAGCACCGCCAGGTCGAAACGCTGCGCGGCAAGCTCGGCCGGCAGCGCGCCGGGGCGGGCCACGGCGATCTGCGCCTGCGGGTGCGCGGCGGCGAAGGCCTCCAGTGCCGGAAACGACGTGCCCACCAGCAACAGGCGTTGCGGGGCATGGTGCTCCAGCAGGGCGGCGAGGGCCTGCTGGGGCGTGCGCGAAGAAAAACGGTCAGTCATCGAAGCTCCTCGTTAATGCGTCAAGACTAGCCGGCCCGCGACGCAAGGCATAGAGGCACGCGCAAAGCGCCATGGCTTATTGCTGGCGCAGATGGAATCACCGGTCTTTACTCCCAGAGCATCGGTTTTGCACCGATTCCCCCTAGGAGACGCGACAAAATGAGCATAGTTCGCACAGCATTGCCTCTGGTTCTGCTAACCAGCGTATTGACTGGTTGTGCAGGTTTGCAAAAAACCGACTGGCCGAAGTGTGCCGCCGTCGGGGGCGTTGGCGGTGCCGCCCTGGGCGCCATCGAAAGCTCCAGCTGGGCCGGCTGGGGCGCGCTGCTCGGCGGCGGTCTGGCGGCCGGTTACTGCTGGGCCCATGGCGACGGCGACGAAGACGGTGATGGCGTACCGGACAGCCGCGACAAGTGCCCGGGCACCCCGCGTGGCGTTCAGGTCGATGCCAACGGCTGCCCGCCGGAGCCGGTCGCGGTGGTCGAGGAAGTCGTGGTGGTCAAGGAAGAGGTCATCGTGATCCGCGATGTGCTGTTCGAGTTCGACTCGGCCAGGCTCACCACGGCTGACAAACTGCGCCTGGACAAGATCGCCA
Source organism: Pseudomonas sp. FBF18 (assembly GCF_024261405.1). Taxonomy (NCBI): domain Bacteria; kingdom Pseudomonadati; phylum Pseudomonadota; class Gammaproteobacteria; order Pseudomonadales; family Pseudomonadaceae; genus Pseudomonas; species Pseudomonas sp. FBF18. The sequence continues at coordinate 441,118 of NZ_QKRS01000001.1, forward strand.
CGCGCCTCAAGGCCGAAGCCCCGAGCGCACGCCTGAGCGTCACCGGGCACACCGACAGCCGCGGCAGCGATGCCTACAACCAGAAACTCTCGGAGCGCCGCGCCCATTCGGTGACCGACTACCTGGTCGAGAGCGGCATTGCGCGCAGCAGTTTCGTTTCGGTGCAGGGCGCCGGTGAAACCCAGCCGGTGGCAGACAACAACACCGCCGACGGACGCGCGATGAACCGCCGCGTGGAAATTCGCATCGATCGCTGAAGCCCTTGCGCCCCGCGGCTTGTGAAGTGTCGCGGGCGCGTCTTTACTCCTGTGTGACCGGTACTGGCCGGTGACACAGGAGCATTCCCCATGAATGTAATCACCAAGGCTGCGCTGCCCGTGCTCGTGGTCGCCAGCCTGCTGTCCGGTTGCGCCACCCACAGCGATGGCAGCGCCCCGTTGAACCAAAGAACCTGGCCCCTATGCAGCCTGCTGGGCGGCGCCGTGGGTGGCGGCCTGGGCGCCATCGAAAGCTCTGCCTGGGCCGGTGGCGGCGCGGCGCTGGGTGCCATCGCCGGTGGCCTGATCTGCTTTGCCCAGGACGGTGACGAAGACGGCGATGGCGTGTTCGACCGCCGCGACCGCTGCCCCGATACCCCGCCCAACACCCCGGTGAGCCACAACGGTTGCCCGTTGCCCCAATACCCGCCGAGCGAGAAGGCCCCGGCGCCTGAGCCCGAGGTGATCACCCTCAACGACCAGGGCAGCGTGATGTTCGCCTACGACTCGGCCGAACTCACCCCGGCCGCCCAGCAGCAGTTGCGTACCCTGACCGGCAAGCTCAATGACCCGAGCGTGGCCAGCATCAAGGTGATCGGACACACCGACAGCCGTGGCAGCGATGCCTACAACCAGGCGTTGTCCGAGCGGCGTGCCAGCAGCGTGGCCGAGTACCTGATCAGCCAGGGCCTGGCACCGCAGAAAATCACCAGCCAGGGGCGTGGCGAGCGCGAGCCGATTGCCGACAACGAAACCGATGCGGGCCGCGCGCAGAATCGCCGGGTCGAATTGCACCTCAATTGATCGACAGCTGGGCTGGCATCCGGAGGGTGCCAGCCGGTAATGTGGCGTGCAGTGCCTGTGTCGCGTAAGCGGGCCGCCAAACAAGAAAACGCAACAACAAGGGGCGCGGGTATGAAGGCGTTGTGGGGGCTGGGCAAGGCCCTGACGGTAGTGTTCTGGTGGGTGGTACTGGTGAATCTGCTGATGCCGGCAGACAAGCCGTTCCACCAGCTGATCAACCTCGCGGGGGCCATGCTGCTGGTGCTGCACGTGCTCGAGGTGCTGATGTTCAACGGACGGTTGCGTGAGCGCAGCCATCGCTGGTTCGACCGTTTGCAGATTCTGCTGGTCGGCATCTTTCATATCCAATCGATACCGGCCCCGCGCCAGGAGGCTGGTCATGCGTAAGGTCGTGTTGTTGGCAGCACTGTTCAGCCCGTTGGCCCTGGCCGATGCAATCAGCGTGGCGGCGCACTCGGTGCTGCGCCTGCCGAACAAGGCCAGCGTGGTGCACCTGCAGCGCCTGGAGGTGGCGGATTCGGCCACCCTGGTGCTGCCGGCGAGCCTGGTGGAATTGAAGGTGGATGAGCTGCACCTGGGCAACCAGGCGCGCATTGCCATCGTGCCGGCCGAGCATGCGCTGAGCATGGAAGTGGCCCAGGCGCAGTTGGGCCAGGGCAGTGAGATTGCTGCTCACGGTGCGCCGGGTACCTATGAGCGGGTCGCCAGGCCCGGACGTGAACTGAGCTTGCGCATTCAGGCGCTGGAGGCTTCAGAACTGGCCATCGACGCCCGTGGCGGCGCGGGGGCACCGGGGTATGTGGGGCTCGATGGTGGCAACGGCAAGGCGGGTGGTTGCACCTGGGGCCAGGCCAGCCGTGGCGCCAATGGCGACAACGGGGGCGATGGCCATGACGGGGCGCCCGGAGGCCGGGTGCGCCTGGCACTGCCGGCCAGCTTCCCGGCCGAGCAGATCAAGGTCAGGCTCGACGGCGGTGCACCGGGGCTGGCAGGTGCGCCGGGCAAGCCGGGCGCAGGCGGGGCCAGCAAGGGGTGCCTGGTGTACCGTACCGATGCAGGGGCGACGGGAAGACCCGGGCAGCCCGGGCAACCGGGGGCGGCCGGGGCTGACGGGGAGCTGATACTTCAGCGCCTCTGATCTTCAGGGCTTCTTCGCCGGCCAGGTCGGCCCCTGCAGGCAAACGTGGCCTTTGCAGGAGCCCGCCTTGCTGGCGAAGCGATCACCTCACACCAGCAGCCGGCTCGACGCCACCAGCACCACCGCAATACCCAGCAGCAGGTTGATCCCCACCAGGCGCCGAATGCGCCCGAGCACTGCGGCCCCGGCGGGCCAGTCCTGCGCCTTCACTGCCTTGCGCAACTCTGGCAGCAGCAGCGCCTGGATTCTCAGAAACAGCGCAAACATCGCAATCCCTGCGCCAATCATCACCTGCACATAACGTGGCGCAGTCTCGAACCCCGAGAAGCGCATGTGCATCATGCCAACGCCGGTGATCGCCAGCACCGCGACCGCCACCCAGACCCACACGAAAAAACGTTGAAACACTTCTACCCACAGCGTCAGCCGTGAAGGGCCGTCAAGCGCGGCCACCATGGCCGGGCGCAGGATCAGCCAGGCGAAGAACATGCCGCCCACCCAGATCAGGGCGGCCAGCAAATGCAGGCTGTAGGGGATGGCAAAGGCGGTCATCGGGAACTCCATTCGGCGCAAGGGGCAATAGCGGGGTATGATAGCGACCCATTCGAAACACTGAAAATTTATCCAGCCCTCCGGGCGCCCCGACACCATGATCAGCAACGAACTCAAATCCCAGATTCAGGGCGCCTATTCGCGTTTTCTCGAAGCCAAGAGCCTCAAGCCCCGCTACGGCCAGCGTCTGATGATCGCCGAAGTGGCCAAGGTGCTGGGCGACATCGCCGTGGACGACGAAGGCCGCCGCAGCGGCGAGCCCGCCGTGGTCGCGGTCGAGGCCGGCACCGGTACCGGCAAGACGGTGGCCTACAGCCTCGCCTCGATTCCCGCGGCCAAGGCTGCTGGCAAGCGCCTGGTGATCGCCACCGCCACCGTGGCCCTGCAGGAACAGATCGTGTTCAAGGACCTGCCGGACCTGATGCGCAACAGCGGCCTGAACTTCAGCTTCGCCCTGGCCAAGGGGCGTGGTCGCTACCTGTGCCTGTCCAAGCTCGACCTGCTGCTGCAGGAAGGCCACGCCCAGACCGCCACCGCGCAGCTGTTCGAGGAGGAGGGCTTTCGCATCGAGGTGGACGAGGCCAGTCAGAAGCTGTTCACCAGCATGATCGAGAAGCTGGCCGGCAACAAATGGGACGGCGACCGCGACAGCTGGCCACAGGCCCTGGAAGACCAGGACTGGTCGCGCCTGACCACCGACCACAGCCAGTGCACCGGCCGCCACTGCCCCAACTTCGGGCAGTGCACCTTCTACAAGGCCCGCGAGGGCATGGGCAAGGTCGACGTGATCGTCACCAACCACGACATGGTGCTGGCCGACCTGGCCCTGGGCGGCGGCGCCGTGCTGCCCGACCCGCGCGACACCATCTATGTGTTCGACGAAGGCCATCACCTGCCCGACAAGGCCATCGGCCATTTCGCCCATTACACCCGCCTGCGCTCGACCGCCGACTGGCTCGAGCAGACCGCCAAGAACCTGGCCAAGCTGCTGGCGCAGAACCCGCTGCCGGGCGACCTGGGCAAGTACATCGAGCAGGTGCCGCAACTGGCCCGCGAGATCAAGGCCCAGCAGCAGTTCATGTTCAGCGCCTGCGAGCAGGTGGCGGAGTTTCGCCCCGGCGAAGACATGGAAGGCCGCGAACGCCCGCGCTATCGCTTCGTCGGCGGCGTGGTGCCCGAGCACATGCGCGAGATGGGCATCGAACTGAAAAAGGGCTTTTCGCGCCTGACCGACCTGTTCACCCGACTCACCGACCTGCTCAAGGAAGGCATGGACGCCGAAGTCAGCATCGGCATCCCCAGCCACCAGGCCGAGGAGTGGTACCCGTTGTTCGGCAGCCTGCAGACCCGTGCCCAGGGCAACTGGGAGCTGTGGACCGCCTTTACCGCCGAAGACCCGGAAGACAGCCCGCCGATGGCGCGCTGGCTGACCCTGGCCGAAAGCGGTGCGCTGTTCGATATCGAGGTCAACGCCAGCCCGATCCTGGCGGCCGAGATGCTGCGCCGCAACCTGTGGAACGTCGCCCATGGCGCCCTGGTGACCTCGGCCACCCTGACCGCGCTGGGCAAGTTCGATCGCTTTCGCATGCGCGCCGGGCTGCCCAAGCTGGCCGTCACGGCGGTGGTGCCCAGCCCGTTCCACCACGTGGATGCGGGCGTGCTGCGCGTGCCGGACCTACGTGCCGACCCGCGCGATGCTCCGGCGCATACCGCCGCGATCATCCGCGACCTACCCGAGCTGGTGGAAGGCTCGCGTGGCTCGCTGGTGCTGTTCTCGTCGCGCAAGCAGATGCAGGACGTGTTCGACGGCCTGGACCGCGACTGGCGCAAGCAGGTGTTCATCCAGGGCAACCTGTCCAAGCAGGAAACCCTCAACAAGCACAAGGCGCGCGTCGACGGCGGGGACTCCAGCGTGCTGTTCGGCCTGGCCAGCTTTGCCGAAGGGGTCGACCTGCCGGGTGCGTATTGCGAGCACGTGGTCATCGCCAAGATTCCCTTCGCGGTGCCGGACGACCCGGTCGAGGCGGCCCTGGCCGAGTGGATCGAGGCCCGTGGCGGCAACCCGTTCATGGAGATCGCCGTGCCGGATGCCTCGCTGCGCCTGATCCAGGCCTGCGGGCGCCTGCTGCGTACCGAACAGGACCGCGGCACCATCACCCTGCTTGACCGGCGCGTGGTCACCCAGCGCTACGGCAAGGCTATCCTCAATGCGCTGCCGCCGTTTCGCCGGGAAATTTCCTGAGCGGCACAGCGCTTTGCAGTGCCCCGTTGTCTATTGCACAGATCAAGGCCCGCAAGGGCCATCAAGGAGAACTCCAGCCCTATGTTGCGCCGTACCCTGCCTGCCGTGATTGCACTGTTGTTCAGCTCGCCGCTGCTGGCCGGGCAACAGACGCTGTTCAACTTCGTTCGCCCGGCCGCGGTGGTCAATGTGGTGACCGAAGATGCCAGCCTGCCGCAGTACAACGCGGAGCAGACAGCCGAGGGCGAGGTACTGCGGCGCGTGGTGTTCAACCCCGTGGAGCGCCCGAGCCTGCGCCTTAGCCCGCAGACCGGGGTGTGGGACTGGACGGGCGCTACCGCGCTGACCTTGCGCATGCAGAGCGCCATGGACTGGGCGCTGAGCGTCGACGTGACGGTGCTCAGCAGCGACGGCAGTACCCTCACCAGCCGCATCGACCTGCCGGCCGGCCCGGCACAGACCGTAATGGTACCGCTGACCGCCAGCTCGCCGCTCACCCAGGGCATGCGCGTCGGTCCGCCGATGCCGTTCCGTCATCAGGGCCAGCGGGTGCTGCTGACCAGCAGCGAGGGCAAGGCCGACCTCAAGCAGGTGGTATCGGTCACGCTGTCGATGCCCAGGCCCAAGGTGGCGCAGAGTCTGCTGATCGAGCGCTTTGGCGTGCAGGACGACGACGTGCTGCAAAAGGCCGCCTATGCCGGCCTCATCGACGGTTATGGGCAGTCCACCCGTGGTCGCTGGCCCGAAAAGATCAGCAGTGACGACCAGCTCAAGGCGGCTGCCCAGCGCGAGCAGCAGCAGCTCAAGGGCTGGCTGGACGAGCGCAGCAAGCTCAAGCTGGACACGTTCGGCGGCCTGCTTGGCGCTGAGGCATTCGAGGCCAAGGGGTTCTTTCGCACCGAAAAGCGTGAGGGTCGCTGGTTTCTGGTCACGCCGCTGGGGCATCCGTTCTACTCGCTGGGGGTCAATGCCGTGGCGGCCGATGGCGGTCGCACCTACGTGGAAGGGCGCGAGTCGATGTTCACCGCCTTGCCCGAGGCGCAGACCCCGCTGGCGCAGTACTACGGCCAGGGCGACAACCTGGACGGCAACGGTTCTTCCCAGGGGCGCGGTTTCGGCAAGGGGCGCTGGTTCGACTTCTACGCCGCCAACCTGGGCCGTGGTCACGCCACGCCGACGTTCGACCAGGCGCGCTGGCAGGGCCAGAGCCTGGATCGCCTGCAGGCCTGGGGTTTCAACACCCTGGGCAACTGGAGCGACAACGGCCTGCAGAGCGAACGCCTGGCCTACACCCTGCCGTTGTCCATCGGCGGCGACTACACCAGCATCAGCACGGGGGTGGACTGGTGGGGTGCGATGCCCGACCCGTTCGACCCGCGCTTTGCCATGGCCACCGAACGTGCTGTGGCGATTGCCGCGCGCGACCATCGCGACGATCCGTGGCTGATTGGCTATTTCGCCGACAACGAGCTGGCCTGGGCGGTGCCGGGTAATGAACCGAAGCAGCGTTATGCGCTGGCCTATGGCACCTTGCGCCTGACCACCGACTCGCCGGCCAAGCGTGCCTTTCTCAAGCAGCTGCGCGACAAGTACCGCAACCAGGAAGGCCTGTCCAAGGCGTGGGGCATCGAACTGACGGCGTGGGAACTGATGGAGGACCCGGGTTTCGAGCCGCCGCTGCCCGACCCCGCGCACCCGGAAATCGAGGCCGACTTCAAGTATTTCCAGCGGGTGTTTGCCGAGACCTACTTCAAGACCATCTCCGACTCGCTGAAATGGCATGCGCCCAATCACCTGCTGCTGGGTGGGCGGTTTGCGGTCAGTACGCCTGAAGCGGTGGCGGCGTGTGCCAAGTACTGTGATGTGGTGAGCTTCAATGTGTATGCACCCACGCCGCAGGATGGCTACGACTTTGCCCAGCTCAATGCGCTGGACAAGCCGGTGCTGGTGTCGGAGTTCCAGTTTGGCTCGCGTGATCGTGGGCCGTTCGGGCCGGGGCCGATGGAAGTGGCGCGTGAGGAGGACCGTGGGCCGGCCTATGCGAACTTCGTCAAGGCGGCCTTGAAGGAGCCTTCGATTGTGGGGGTGCACTGGTTCCAGTACCTGGATCAGCCGGCCAGCGGGCGTTTGCTCGATGGCGAGAATGGGCATTTCGGCTTGGTGGGGATTACCGACGTGCCGTTTCAGGGGTTTGTGGAGAGTGTGCGCAAGAGCAATCTTGGGGTGGTGGAGCAACTGAACAAGCCGCTGGTGATGCCGGCACGGTAGGCGCCTGAGAGCGCAAGGGGACCGCCTGGCTTTGCGGTGTTCCCAAAAACCTCCAGTGCTGGAACAATGCCAGCCATTTTGTGGCGCAGTACGGCGGGGTAATTACGGGTGCAGATTCAAGGTCATTACGAACTCCAGTTCGAGGCGGTACGCGAAGCCTTCGCAGCACTTTTCGATGATCCCCAGGAACGCGGCGCCGCACTGTGCATCCAGGTCGGTGGCGAAACGGTCCTCGACCTGTGGGCCGGCACCGCCGACAAGGACGGACAGCAAGCCTGGCACAGCGATACCATCGCCAACCTGTTCTCCTGCACAAAAACCTTCACCGCCGTCACCGCCCTGCAACTGGTGGCCGAAGGCAAGCTGGCGCTGGATGCACCGGTCGCTCGCTACTGGCCAGAATTTGCCCAGGCCGGCAAGAGCTCGGTAACCCTGCGCCAACTGCTGTGCCACCAGGCCGGCCTGCCGGCGATCCGCCAGTTGCTGCCCGCCGAAGCCCTGTACGACTGGCAGACCATGGTCGACACCCTGGCCGCCGAAGCCCCCTGGTGGACCCCCGGCACCGCCCACGGCTACGCCGCGATCACCTACGGCTGGCTGCTGGGCGAGCTGATTCGCCGCGCCGACGGCCGCGGCCCGGGCGAGTCGATCGTGGCGCGCACCGCCAGGCCCCTGGGGCTGGATTTCCATGTGGGACTGGACGATGAAGAGTTCTACCGTGTCGCGCACATCGCCCGGGGCAAAGGCAACCCGGGTGACGAGGCAGCCAAGCGGCTGCTGCAGGTGACGATGCGTGAGCCCGAGGCGTTGTCCACCCGCGCCTTCACCAACCCGCCAGCCATCCTGACCAGTACCAACAAGCCTGAGTGGCGACGCATGCAGCAACCGGCGGCCAATGGCCACGGCAACGCACGCAGCCTGGCCGGGTTCTATGCCGGGCTGCTGGACGGCAGCCTGCTGGAATCGGAACTGCTCGACGAACTGACCCGCGAACACAGTCTGGGCCAGGACATGACCCTGCTGACCCAGACCCGTTTCGGCCTGGGCTGCATGCTTGATCAGCCACAGGTGCCCAACGCCACGTTCGGGCTGGGCGCCAAGGCTTTCGGGCACCCGGGGGCCGGCGGCTCGGTCGGTTTTGCCGATCCGGAGCACGACGTGGCCTTTGGCTTTGTCACCAATACCCTGGGCCCGTATGTCCTGATGGACCCGCGGGCACAGAAACTGGTTCGGGTGCTGGCCGGCTGCCTTTGATCGGGTAAGTCCCTGCAACCGGAACCCATTGTCTATTCTGGATTCCAACAGCCTGCGCTGTCGGGTCAAATTTCTTTCATTTTCATGGTGTATCGCTGATGTCTTCACATAAAACCTTAGCTCTCGCCCTGTGCCTGGCCGTGACCGGTTGCGCACAGCACCCTCAGAACGGCTCGGCCGATGGCGGCCATGGCTGGTGGCCCTTCGGCTCCGACAAGGTGGCCGAAAAGGACGTGAAGGATGTGGTCACCGAGAAGGTTGCCCAGGCTGATGCCAAGTCTGAAAGCAGCAGCCGCTGGTGGTGGCCGTTCGGAAATAGCGACAAGGCCCAGAGCCAGGCCCAGGCGGTACCCAAGATCGACGTCAAGGCCACCCAGGCCTGGCTCGACGACTACGAGCCCAAGCTGCGCGAAGCGATCAAGGACAGCAAGTTCGAGCTCGAGCGCCGCGAAGACGTGCTGGTGGTGACCGTACCGGTCGACTCTTCGTATAACCCTGACCGCCCCGCCATGCTGTTGCCGGCCACCCTCGGCCCGATCACGCGCGTGGCCAAGGTGATCGAGACCGACTCCAAGACCGCCGTGCTGGTACTCGGCCATGCCGACAGCAGCGGCGCAGCTGCTGCCAACCAGAAGCTGAGCCAGGAGCGCGCCCAGTCGGTATCGGCGATTTTCCGCCTCAGCGGCCTGCAGCGTGATCGCCTGATGCTGCGTGGCATGGGGTCGGTGGCGCCGCGCGCCGCCAACGACAGTGTGCAGGGCCGCGCCTTGAACCGCCGCGTCGAGCTGCTGTTGACGCCACAGAACACCATGCTGGCGCTGGTGGCCAAGTACCAGCAGCCGACCCCTAGCCCGGCCGAACTGGTTGCCGTGCAGGACGTCAAGGCACCGGTCAAGGCCGCTGCCAAGCCCGCCACCAAACCAGCGGCGAAAGCCACTGCGAAAAAAGCCCCGGCCGCCAAGCCGGTGGCCAAGAAGAAGCCGGCTGCAGCCGCTGCCAAGCCGGCCGCCAAGAAAGCCGCCCCGGCCGCGAAGAAAGTCGTTGCCAGCAGCACCAGCCCTGCGAAGACCAACTGATCGTCAAGGAAACGCAGCATGACCCAGACCCTGGCCGATATGCGCCGCGACTACACTCGCGACGGCCTGACCGAAACCCAGGCGCCGGCAGAGCCGTTCGCGTTGTTTCACCAATGGTTCGAGGATGCCGTCAAGACCGAGCAGCCGCCCGTCGAAGCCAACGCCATGACGTTGGCAACGGTGGACGGCGAGGGGCGTCCGCATTGCCGTATCCTGCTGCTCAAGGGGCTGGATGAGCAGGGCTTCACCTTCTTCACCAACTACGAAAGTGCCAAGGGCCATCACCTGCGCGCCAACCCGTTCGCCGCCATGACCTTCTTCTGGCCCACCCTGGAACGCCAGGTGCGCATCGAAGGCAAGGTGGTGAAGGTCACGGCGCAGGAATCCGATGCGTATTACCAGGTACGCCCGCTGGGTAGCCGCCTGGGCGCCTGGGCATCGCCGCAGAGCCGGGTGATCGCCAACCGTGAAGAGCTGCAGGATCTGGTCAAGGCCACCGAGCAGCGCTTCAGCGATACCCAGCCGCACTGCCCCGAGCACTGGGGTGGCTACCGCCTGCTGCCGGAACGCATCGAGTTCTGGCAGGGCCGCCCGAGCCGCCTGCATGATCGTCTCAACTACCGGCTCAAACAGGGCCTGTGGCTGCGCGAGCGCCTGGCCCCTTAACCGGCGCGGTATTCGGCGGCCGCGCGTTCCAGCCAGGCCGCCAATTCCTTGCGTTTGACCTTTTGCGCCCTGGCGCTGTCCAGACGTTGTAGCATGAAGACGCGTTTGTGCTCGTCGTCCCCGGCCAGCGACAGGGCCAGGTCGCGGTCCATCCAGCGCTTGATGCGTACATACAGCCACCCGTGAAAATACAGACCCGCCAGGGTGGTTACGGCGATGATGAAGTAATCCATGTCTATCCTTGCCTGTTGAGTGTTGGGGTCATGGCGGGGATCAAGTGCCTGTACCGACGCTGAATGGAAGCAATTTTATACACCGTGTGTCGTGACAGTGGTCAACGCGCGGAGTCTAATGACTACCTGTCTTCTGGAGATGATCCTATGCGTAAATCAGTTTTGTTGGTGGCGTCGTTCACCACGATGTCGCTGCTGCTTGGCGGCTGTACCTCCAACCTGACCGGCGATTCCTATTCCCGCGATGAAGCCCGTCGCGTGCAACAAGTGCGCATGGGTACCATCGAGTCGCTGCGTCCGGTCAAGATCGAAGGCACCAAGACCCCGATCGGCGGCGGCGCCGGTGCCATCGTGGGTGGCGTGGCCGGCAGCGCGGTAGGCGGCGGTCGTGGCAGTATCGTCGCGGCAGTCATCGGTGCGGTAGCCGGCGGCCTGGCAGGTTCTGCAGCCGAGGAAGGCCTGACCCGCACCCAGGGTGTGGAAATCACCGTGCGTGAAGACGATGGCAGCATGCGCGCCTATGTCCAGCAGGTTCAGCAGAACGAAATATTCCGGGTGGGCGAGCGCGTTCGCATCATGACCGTGGATGGCACCAGCCGGGTTTCTCACTGAACCTTGTCCTGCAGCCCTCTGGCTATGAGGGCGTGCAAACAAAACCCCGACTCGGCACCGCCGGTCGGGGTTTTTCATTGCCGGTTCGGCATCAACTGCCGACGGCCTTGCGGCTGGCCATGGCGGTTACCGCGTAGCCGATCACCGCTGCCAGGATGGAACCGGTGAGAATGCCCATGCGGTCCATGCCGGCGTACTCGCTGCTGCCCGGCACGAAGGCCAGCGAGCCGACGAACAGGCTCATGGTGAAGCCGATGCCGCACAGGATCGCCACCCCCAGCACCTGGCCCCAGTTGGCGCCACTGGGCAGGGCGGCCAGGCCCAGCTTGATCGCCAGCCAGGTCAGGCCGAACACTCCGACGGTCTTGCCCAGCAGCAGGCCGACCGCGATGCCCATCGGCACATGGTGGGTAAAGCTCTCGGCGGTGACGCCGGCCAGCGACACGCCGGCATTGGCGAAGGCGAACAGAGGCAGGATACCGAACGCCACCCAGGGGTGAAGGGCGTGCTCCAGCGCCAGCAGGGGCGACGGCTCGGCGTTGCGAGTGCGCAGCGGGATGGTCAGCGCCAGGGTGACACCGGCCAGCGTGGCATGCACGCCGCTCTTGAGTACGCACACCCACAGGATCAACCCGATCACCATGTACGGCCCCAGCTTGACCACCCCCATCCGGTTCATCGCCACCAGCGCTACCAGGCAGGCGGCGGCCAGCATCAGCGACAGGGTGGACAGGGCGCCGGAGTAGAACAGGGCGATGACGATGATCGCGCCCAGGTCGTCGATGATCGCGAGGGTCATCAGGAACAGCTTGAGCGACACCGGTACACGCTTGCCGAGCAGGGCCAGCACGCCGAGGGCGAAGGCGATGTCGGTGGCGGTGGGGATCGCCCAGCCGGCCACGGCGGCGGGGTTGTCCTTGTTGAGGAAGTAGTAGATCAGTGCCGGTACCACCATGCCGCCGATGGCGGCTGCGCCGGGCAGCACGATCTGCGAGGGCCTGGACAGGTGGCCGTCGATGATCTCGCGCTTGACCTCCAGGCCGATGAGCAGAAAGAACAGTGCCATCAGGCCGTCGTTGATCCACAGCAGCAGGGGCTTGGCGATTTGCAGCGCGCCCACCTGGGCCACCACGGGCACGTCGAGCAGGCCGTTGTAGAGGTAGGAGAGGGGGGAGTTGTTGATGATCAGCGCAAGGGCAGCCGCGGCAATCAGCAGCAGGCCGCTGGCTGATTCGAGCTGGAAGAAACGCGTGAATGTGCTGCGTAGAGGCAAGGGTGCTCCTCCATCCTGAAATTCGAAGAGGAACACCCTACCCTGTGGGGATATGCTTTAGAACAAAAACTATATTCTTTTTTGTTATATGCTATTGCGGCTTTTCCGCCAGCAAGGCCAACCCCTGCAGGGGCCGATCTTGCCGTCGAAACGGCCCGCAAGCCCTACCTCACGCTTCCAGGTCCAGCCCCAGCATGCTGCGCGCCACTGCCTCGGCCACGCGAATTCCGTCCACGCCCGCCGACAGAATCCCGCCTGCATACCCAGCCCCCTCACCGGCGGGGAACAACCCCTTCAGGTTCAGGCTCTGCAGGCTGGCATCGCGGGTGATGCGCAGCGGCGAGGAGGTACGCGTCTCGATGCCGGTCAACACCGCATCGGGCAGGTTGTAACCCTTGATCTGGCGGTCGAACGCCGGCAGTGCCTCACGGATCGCCTCGATGGCAAAGGCCGGCAGGCTCAGCGCCAGGTCGCCCAGGCTCACGCCCGGCTTGTACGAGGGTTCCACGCTGCCCAGGGCGGTGGATGGCTTGCCGGCGACAAAGTCGCCCACCAGTTGCGCCGGTGCCTGGTAGTTGCTGCCACCGAGCTCATAGGCCAGGCTCTCCAGACGTTCCTGCAGTTCGATGCCGGCCAGCGGGCCGCCCGGGTAGTCCTGCTCGGGGGTGATGCCGACCACGATGCCAGAGTTGGCATTGCGCTCGTTGCGCGAGTACTGGCTCATGCCGTTGGTCACCACGCGGCCCGGTTCGCTGGTGGCAGCTACCACCGTGCCGCCCGGGCACATGCAGAAGCTGTATACCGAACGTCCGTTCTTGGCGTGGTACACCAGCTTGTAGTCGGCCGCGCCGAGTTTCGGGTGTCCGGCATACTTGCCCAGGCGGGCCTTGTCGATCAGGGTCTGCGGGTGCTCGATGCGAAAGCCGATGGAGAACGGCTTGGCTTCCATGAACACGCCCCGCGCATGCAGCATGCGGAAGGTGTCGCGGGCGCTGTGCCCCAGGGCCAGGATCACGTGGCGCGAATGCAGCTGTTCGCCACTTTCGAGTACCACGCCGGTCAGTTGCTCGCCCTCGCTGATCAGGTCGATGACCTTCTGCTCGAAACGCACCTCGCCGCCCATGGCTTCGATCTGCTGGCGCATGTTCTCGACCATGCCGGTCAGGCGGAAGGTACCGATGTGCGGCTTGTTGACGTACAGGATCTCGTCCGGCGCACCGGCCTTGACGAACTCGTGCAGCACCTTGCGGCCGTGATGCTTCGGGTCCTTGATCTGGCTGTACAGCTTGCCGTCGGAGAAGGTGCCGGCACCGCCTTCGCCAAACTGCACGTTGGACTCGGGGTTGAGCACGCTCTTGCGCCACAGGCCCCAGGTGTCCTTGGTGCGTTGGCGCACCTCCTTGCCGCGTTCGAGGATGATCGGCTTGAAGCCCATCTGTGCCAGCAGCAGGCCGGCGAAGATCCCGCACGGGCCGAAGCCGACCACGATCGGGCGTTCGGCAAGCTCGGCCGGCGCCTGGCCGACCGGCTTGTAGCTGACGTCCGGGGCCGGGGTGATGTTGTGATCGTCGGCGAACTTCTGCAGCAGCTCAGCTTCGTTGCTGGCTGTCAGGTCGATGGTGTAGATGAACAGCAGTTCGGTGTTCTTCTTGCGCGCATCGTAGCTGCGCTTGAACAGCGTGAAGTCCAGCAGCTGGTCGTCGCTGATCCCCAGGCGCTGCACGATGGCTTCGCGCAGGGCTTCGTCCGGGTGATCCAGCGGCAACTTCAGTTCAGTGATTCGTAGCATGACAGGGTCCAGTATCCCGGCCATCAAAGGGCCGGCGGCTTTGCACAAACCGCCAAGTATAAGCTGTTCGCAGGCGCTTAAGGCAGCTTAAACGCGTGCGGCCGGTCAGTCGTTGCGCGAGCCGCCGTAGTAGCCGCAGCCACGCAGGGTCTGGCCATCGATGCGCAGTTCGGCGCTCAGGTGGCTGACCGCGCCGGTGGCGATGTCCACGCAGCGCTGCGGGGCGACCCACAGGTCGATGCGCTGGCCATTGGCTTCGGTGCTCAGTGACAGGCGCCCGTCGGGCATCTGTTCTTCCAGGTACGGCACCGCCAACGAGGGCTGGCCTGGGCGGTCGAGCACCATGCCCTGGCCGCTGGCCTTGATGTTCCAGTCCGGCTCATGGCCGCTGGCGCGCAGGATCAGGCGCTTGAAGTTCGGGTCGCTGCAGGCGCTGGAGGAGTGCTCGACGCGGTACAGCTGTTGCACGTCGAGCTGGCCATCGTTGCCGGCCTGCTGGCTGCCGGCCAGCTTGCCGCGCACGTCGGCGAACAGGGTGCCGGGGGTTGCCGCCAGTGCCGAAGCTTCCTGCAGCAGGCCGGTGTTGCCGGTGTCGCGGACCACGAAGCGGCGGCTCTCCTCGCACGGCTTGAACAGCAACTGGCCGCCAGCGGCGGACAGCTCGCCCTGCAGGCGAGTCATGCCGACGGTGGACACCGTCTCGGGTTTGTCTGCCAGCATCTGGCAACCGGCGAACAGGGGCAGCAGGGCGGCTAACAGCAGCGAAGGGGCGGCACGCATCGGGGGGCTCCAGCATCGGGTCCAGAAAAGTGTCGTCACGTTACGCAGCCTGGGGCGCAATCACAAGGCCCTAGCCCACGTGATAGGTCTGCCCGGTCTGCAGCCCCTCCACGCTCTTGGCGTAGGCCAGCGCCACGTCGGCCGCCGGTACCGGCTTGAAGCCGCGAAAGTAGGGGGCATAGTCGGGCATGGCCTCGAGCAGCACGGTCGGACTGATGGCGTTGACCCGCAGCCCGCGTGGCAGCTCGATGGCGGCGGCGCGCACGAAGGCGTCGATGGCACCGTTGACCAGGCTGGCCGAAGTGCCGGTACGGATCGGGTCGTGGCTGGTGACGCCGGTGGTGAAGGTGAACGAGCCGCCGTCATTGATGAACTCGCGACCGATCAGCAGCAGGTTGACCTGGCCCATCAGCTTGTCGTTCAGGCCCAGGGCAAACCCCTGTTCGTCCAGTTCGTCCAGGGGCGCGAACACCACGTTGCCGGCGGCGCACACCAGGGCATCGAAGCGCCCGGTCTGCTCGAACAGGCGGCGAATCGAGGCACTGTCGCTGATATCGGCCTGCAGGTCGCCGCTGTTGCGACCGACCCGGATCACCTCGTGGCGCTGTTCCAGTTCACGGGCCACGGCCGAACCGATGGTACCGCCGGCGCCGATCAGAATGATTTTCATGGGGCTGTTCCTCGCGTGTGGGGTGAGGTTTCAGTCTAGGGTGGATTTTTGCGTGAATAAGCCTGCTAATAGGCAACCTTTGGTTTTCATGCGGAAACAATCCATGAGCGAGCTGGACGATCTGGCGGCCTTTGCGGTGTTGATGGATGCGGGCAGTTTTACCCTGGCCGCGGAGCAGCTGGGCTGGAGCAAGGGGCAGTTGTCCAAGCGCATCAGCCAGCTGGAGAGCAGCCATTCGGTCAAGCTGCTGCACCGCACCACGCGGCGCCTGAGCCTGACCGCCGCGGGCGCAGCGCTGCTGCCCCAGGCCCAGGCGCTGGTGCGCCAGGTGACCCAGGCGCGCCAGGCACTGTCGCGGCTCAAGGATGACCTGTCGGGCCCGGTGCGGGTGACGGTGCCGGTGTCGCTGGGTGAAACCTTCTTCGAAGGCCTGCTGCTGGAGCTGGGCAACCAGTACCCGCAGTTGCAGATCGAACTGGAACTGGACAATGCCTACCGCGACCTGCTGCGCGACGGCTTCGACCTGGCCATCCGACAGATCCCGGGCAATGACGAGCGCCTGGTGGCGCGGCCGCTGCTGGCCATGCAGGAGCTGACCTGCGCCAGCCCGGCGTACCTGGAGCGCCACGGCACGCCGACCACGCCGCAGGCGCTGGCCGAGCATCGCTGCCTGCTCAACAGTCATTACAGCGGACGCGAGGAATGGCTGTACCACCAGCAGCATGAATTGCTGCGGGTGCAGGTGGCGGGGAATTTTGCCAGCAATCACTACAGCCTGTTGAAGAAGGCGGTGCTGGTGGGGGCGGGGGTGGCGCGGCTGCCGTCCTACATGTTGCATGCCGAGCTGGCGGACGGGCGCTTGTGCTGGTTGCTGCGCGATTACCAGACACGCAGTACGCCTTTGTTCCTGGTGCACCCGTATCAGGGCGGGATGCCCAAACGCGTGCAGGTGGTGGCCGATTACCTGGTGCGCTGGTTCAAGCGTGGCAGCCAGGCGCTGGGTGCGTTGCCGGTACCGGCCCCTTCACCGACAACGCCGGCTCCTGCACTGTAGGAGCCGGCGTTGCCGGCGAAGGGGCCGTCTGGTTCAGCCCCCCAGGTACGCGTCGCGTACTTTCGGGTCGGTCAGCAGCGCTTCACCGGTGCCCTGCATCACCACCCGGCCGTTCTCCAGCACATAGGCACGGTCGGCGATCTTCAGGGCCTGGTTGGCGTTCTGCTCCACCAGGAACACCGTTACACCATCCTTGCGCAGCTGTTCGATGATGTCGAAGATCTGCTGGATGATGATCGGCGCCAGCCCCAGTGACGGTTCGTCGAGCAGCAACAGCTTGGGCTTGCTCATCAGCGCACGGCCGATGGCGAGCATCTGCTGCTCGCCCCCGGACATGGTGCCGCCACGCTGGCTGAAGCGCTCCTTGAGCCGCGGGAACAGGTGCAGCACCTTGTCCATCTGCTCTTGGTAGTCGCCCTTGTCGGTGAAGAACCCGCCCATGGCCAGGTTCTCCTCCACGGTCAGGCGTGCGAACACGCGCCGACCCTCGGGCACCACGGCAATGCTCTTGCGCATGATCTGCGCCGAACTTTGCCCCACCAGCTCCTCGCCCATGTAGCGGATGCTGCCGCTGTGGGCCTGGGGCGACCCGCACAGGGTCATCAGCAGGGTCGACTTGCCTGCGCCGTTGGCGCCGATCAGGGTGACGATCTCGCCCTGGCGAATCTCCACGTTGACGCTGTGCAGCGCCTGGATCTTGCCGTAGAAGGTGGAAACGTTTTCGAACTGCAGCATTTACGCTTCCCCCAGGTAGGCTTTGATCACTTCGGGGTTGTCCCGGATCTGTTGCGGGGTGCCATCGGCCAGCGGCGTGCCCTGGTTGATCACCACGATATGGTCGGAAATGCTCATGACCAGCTTCATGTCGTGCTCGATCAGCAGCACGGTCACCCCGTGTTCCTCACGCAAGGTGCCGATCAGCGCCTTGAGGTCTTCGGTCTCTTTCGGGTTCAGGCCTGCCGCCGGCTCGTCGAGCATGAGGATCCGCGGGCGGGTCATCATGCAGCGGGCGATTTCCAGCCGGCGTTGCTGACCATAGGCCAGGGTGCCGGCGTTACGGTTGGCGAACTCGACCAGGTCGACCTTTTCCAGCCAGTACTGCGCGTACTCCATCGCCTCGTGCTCGCTGCGACGAAAGCCCGGGGTCTTGAACAGGCCGGCGAAGAAGTTGGTGTTCAGGTGACGGTGCTGGGCGATCAGCAGGTTTTCCAGCGCGGTCATTTCCTTGAACAGGCGCACGTTCTGGAAGGTACGCACCACGCCCTTGCGGGCGATCTCGTGGCCGGCCAGGCCCTGGATGGGCTGGCCGTCGAGCAGGATGCTGCCGCCACTGGGCTTGTAGAAGCCGGTCAGGCAGTTGAACACGGTGGTCTTGCCGGCGCCGTTGGGGCCGATCAGTGCCACCACTTGTTTTTCCTTGACGGACAGGGCCACGCCGTTGACCGCCAACAGGCCGCCGAAGCGCATGCTCAGGCCGCTCACTTGCAGAATTTCGCGGCTCATCGACGCAGCTCCATGTGTGGACGTTGCATAGGCAGCAGGCCCTGCGGACGCCAGATCATCATCAATACCATCAGGGCACCGAACATCAGCATCCGGTATTCACTGAAGTCGCGCATCAGTTCGGGCAGCAGGATCATCACGATGGCCGCGAGGATCACGCCCAGCTGAGAGCCCATGCCGCCGAGCACGACAATGGCGAGGATGATCGCCGACTCGATGAAGGTGAACGACTCCGGCGTCACCAGGCCCTGGCGCGCGGCGAAGAAGCTGCCGGCAAAACCGGCGAAGCAGGCACCGAGGGTGAAGGCCGAGAGCTTGATGATGGTCGGGTTCAGGCCCAGCGCACGGCAGGCGATCTCGTCTTCGCGCAGCGCTTCCCAGGCGCGCCCGATCGGCATGCGCAGCAGGCGGTTGATCACGAACAGCGCCAGCAGGGCCAGCAGCAATGCCACCAGGTACAGGAAGATCACCTTGTTGATCGAGTTGTATTCCACCCCGAAGAACTCGTGGAAGGTCTGCATGCCTTCAGCCGCCCTGCGCTCGAAGCTCAGGCCGAAGAACGACGGCTTGGGAATGTTGCTGATACCGTTCGGGCCGCCGGTGAGGTCGGTCAGGTTACGCAGGAACAGCCGGATGATCTCGCCGAAACCCAGGGTCACGATGGCCAGGTAGTCACCGCGCAGGCGCAGCACCGGGAAGCCCAGCAGGAAGCCGAACGTGGCCGCCATCATCCCCGCGATGGGCAGGCACACCCAGAAGCTCAGGCCGAAGTAGTGCGACAGCAGCGCATAGCTGTAGGCGCCCACGGCGTAGAAGCCCACGTAGCCCAGGTCGAGCAGGCCCGCCAGGCCGACCACGATGTTCAGGCCAAGGCCCAGCATCACGTAGATCAGGATGAGCGTGGCGATGTCGACCGCACCGCGCGAACCGAAGAACGGCCACACCAGGGCAACCGCGATCAGGCCCAGGATGATGTAGCGCTGGGTACGCGGCAGGGTCAGGAAGTTGCTGACCTTGGGCGATATCAGTGCACCCCGGGGGGCGGACCGCATCATCGCGCTCCATTGCTTGTCGAACAGCACGCGCAGGAACATCAGCACCGAGCACACCACAATCACGCTCAGGGCCAGGGGCCCCTGGCCATGCACCTGCAGGCTGATACCGACGATGCTGAGTTTCAGGCCAAGTACCGGGAATGCCACGGCCCAGACCAGCAAGGCGCTGAAAAACGCCGATTTGAGATTTCTGCTCATACTTTCTCGACCTCCGGACGGCCCAGGATGCCGGTCGGACGGAACAACAACACCAGAACCAGAAGACCGAATGCCACCACGTCCTTGTACTGGTCACCGAAGATATCGGCGCCAAAGGCCTCGGCCACGCCCAGCACCAGCCCGCCGAGCATGGCGCCCGGAATGCTGCCGATGCCGCCCAGCACCGCCGCGGTAAAGGCCTTCAGGCCCACCAGGAAGCCGGCGTTGGGGTTGATCACGCCGTACTGCATGCTCAGCAGTACCGCTGCCACGGCCGCCAGGGCCGCACCGATCACGAAGGTCAGGGCGATGATGTTGTTGGTGTTGATACCCAGCAGGTTGGCCATCTTGATGTCTTCGGCACAGGCGCGACAGGCGCGGCCCAGGCGTGAACGCGAGATGAACAGGGTCAGCCCGGTCATGGCCACCAGGGTGACGACGAAGACCAGGATCTGCATGTAGGAAATCAGGACTTCCTCGGCGCCGCCCGGCCCGAAGGAGATGCTCCCCGGAATCAGGTTGGGGATCGACTTGTCCTTGGAATCCTGGGCAAGCAAGACAGTGTTCTGCAGGAAAATCGACATGCCGATGGCAGAGATCAGCGGGATCAGCCGGTTGCTGTTGCGCAAGGGGCGGTAGGCGACCCGTTCGATGCTGTAGCCATAGGCGCTGGTGACCACGATGGTCGCGATGAACGCGGCGGTCATCAGTATCGGCAGTGAGTCGATGCCCATCATGGCCAGCCCGGCAAGGGCGATGAAGGCCACGTAGGAACCGATCATGTACACCTCGCCGTGGGCGAAGTTGATCATTCCAATGATGCCGTAAACCATTGTGTAGCCAATGGCTATCAAGGCATAGGTGCTGCCAATGGTCAGGCCATTAACCAGCTGTTGGAAGAAGTGATAGATCTCAGGCATTACAGCGCTCCTAAAAACCCGATACGCATTTCACTGGTGGGCTTGCACCCGTCCCGGCTTGTGGTCTGAGGCCACTTCGCACGGGCACTGCCAGCGAACCGCTGGTGACGGTTTTAAGATTTTCAGGTGAACCTGCTCCCGGATCGCGGGAATCAGGCCCATGAACCTCGTAAAACAAAGCCCACTGCTCGCACAGTGGGCTTGTAGTCATGGAGTGACGGGATTACTGAGGGGAAACTTCGGTTTTAGGTTTGCCGAAATGCCATTCGTAGACGACGAACTTGAAGTCCTTCAGGTCGCCGTTCTTGTCATAGGACAAGTCGCCGGTAGGGGTCTTGAAGGTGCCGGTGTGCAGGGCCTGTGCGACCTTGTCGGTGTCTTCGCTCTTGGCCGCCTTGATGCCTTCGGCGATCAGTTCCACCGCCGAGTAGGCCGGGAACACGAACGGACCGCTCGGGTCCTTGCCGTCAGCCTTGATGGCGTCGACGATGGCCTTGTTCGCAGGGTCGGCGTCGAACGACTTGGGCAGGGTTACCAGCAGGCCTTCGGAAGCGCCCTGGGCGATCTGCGAGATCGAGTCGTTGCCCACGCCCTCTGGGCCCATGAACTTGGCCTTCAGGCCTTTTTCCTGAGCCTGGCGCAGGATCAGGCCCAGCTCTGGGTGGTAGCCGCCGTAGTACACGAAGTCGACGTTGGCTTGCTTGAGCTTCTGGATGATCGAGGAGAAGTCCTTGTCGCCGGCGTTCAGGCCTTCGAACACGGCAACCTTGGTGCCTTTGCCTTCCAGGGTCTGCTTGACCGCGGTGGCGATGCCTTCACCGTACTGCTGCTTGTCGTGCAGTACCGCAACCACCTTGGGCTTGACGTGGTCGGCGATGTAGTTGCCGGCGGCCGGGCCCTGGGCGCTGTCCAGGCCGATGGTACGGAAGATCAGCTTGTAGCCGCGGGCGGTGATTTCCGGGCTGGTGGCAGCCGGGGTGATCATGATCACGCCTTCATCTTCATAGATGTCGGACGCTGGTTGAGTGGAGCTGGAGCACAGGTGGCCGACCACGAACTTGACACCATCGTTGACCACTTTGTTGGCGACTGCCACGGCCTGTTTAGGGTCGCAGGCGTCGTCGTATTCCTTGGCTTCGAGCATCTTGCCGTCAACGCCGCCCTTGGCGTTGATGTCCTTGATGGCCTGTTTTGCACCGATGAACTGCATGTCACCGTATTGAGTAACCGGACCGGTCTTCGGGCCGGCGATGCCGATCTTGATGGTATCGGCGGCAACTGCATGGCTGGCAACCCCGGCCAGAACCATTGCGGCGAACAGCTTGGAAATCTGCTTACTCATAGTGCTCCACTCATTCTGTTGTAATTTTTATAGTCCTGGTGCCCAGGGCTACGGACCGGGATACCGTGACGGCCACGCCGTCCCGCCTTTCCCGTGTTCCCCCGCAAAATGCCCTGGCAACTGTACCGGTACAGTGTAGAGCGCCGCTTGATCGATTGAAAAGCGGGCTTTTCGGGGCAAAATCCGGGGGTGTCGCCTAATCGACAGAAAGTTACATAAAGGCGCCGCCAATTTGCCAGCATGCTGCGGCGGGGCGTGATCTTCATGGCCTTGTCGATCAATTACTTATTTGAAACTGGGTTTTTCTGCAAAAATAGCGACCTTTCAGTGGTCGAATTATTTCTGGTAGGAACCCATGACAGATCAACCAAGCACCCTCTATGCCAAATTGCTCGGCGAGACTGCAATCATCGAGTGGAAAGCGCTGGAGCGTTTTTGGGCCAAGGGTGACCTGATTTGGGTCGACCCGTCGCTGGACCTGATCGAGGTGGCGTCGGCAATGGCCGAAAACCGCAGTGAAACCGTGGAAAAATGGCGAAATGATGGCACGGTCGTGCCGGTGACTGCCGAGCAGGCGCTAGACCTTTCGCACACGATTGCGCCGATCTGGGCAGTGGTGGTTTCGCCGTTTATCGTGATTCAGAAAAAGTCCGCGCCCTGATCTGGTGCGCAAAAACGAACAGCCGGAAGATTTTGGTGCGCGAGGGCGTTCAGGCGGGGTGGTTGTTGGTAACAGTGGGGCAGGGGTTCAAAAAACGCGGTAACAGTTCTTGCCTCATCGCGGGTCAAGCCCGCTCCCACAGGTTGGTGGAGACCTTGTGGGAGCGGGCTTGACCCGCGATGGCCGCAGAGGCGCCGCGCAGATTACTCGTAGTCTGTCTTGCCCGTATGGCTGTTGAGCGAAATCACCCGCGTCTTGCCGATGCGGTGACGGTAGATCTCGCGCAGGTACTTCACCGCCTTCTTCACGCACTCGCGTGACAGGCGGATATCGTTGATCGACACGAACTTGCTCTTGTCGTTGATCAGCTCGCGGTACTTCTTCTCGTACATCGGCTTGATCGCGTACCAGTTGGTATCAAGGATCTTGGCCGGGTTCTCGAACTCGTTGAGCAGGTCGTCGATACGGTCCTCGTCGAATTCCTCACGGGTGATGAAGTCGAGGATGGCGTTGTCCAGCGTGTCGTCGAAACGGTACGGGGTGCGCGCGAAACAGCGCTTGATGAACGCCACGATCAGGGTCAGGAAGTCGTCCGACAGGCACGGGCTCTTGGCGATCAGGGTGGTCAGCGACAGGTTGGCCGAGGCGCCGATCACCAGCGCGTAGCGCTTGAGCGTGGTGTTGGGGAACAGGCTGTTGAGGTGGGTCTTGAGCCGGTTCAGGTCCATGTACGAGAGCTTGTAGTCCTTGGGCAGGGACACGATCGACACCACCGACGAGCAGTTCTTGAAGAAGTGCAGGTCATGCAGCGCCGCGGCGTCGTAGCCGGAGGTCTTGTACTGCTCCAGGGCCGCGCGATAGCGCTTGGACTCGATCGGCAGCAGGCTGATGCCCTCGATCGCCTGGGTCACCTTGTTGAAGTGCGGCAGGTCGATGGAGCGGAAGAACAGGTCGTCGATGTTGAGCTGCGGCTTCTCTTTCTCGAACACCTTGAACTTGTCGTTGCCTGGTGTCGGCTGCTCGGGCACTACCGATTCGGCGTAGGCGATGGCCACCGGGCCGGCCAGGCTCATGAACAGGTCGTTGGCATCCAGGCGGATGGTCTCGCCGATGTCGATGCCCGCGCGTCGGAAGTAGTTCTGGTCGTAGTCGGTGGTCACCGCCTGGGCGGTGAGGATGTTGAAGATCTGCTGCGAGATGTACTGGTTGGCGTGCTTCTCCATGGCATTGACGTCAATGTCCTGGATGTTGCCGTCATCGTTCTCCTCGGCATAGCGCATGATGTCGTTGGAGATCAGCATCATCGCGTTCCACGGACGGATACGCCCCATCACGCTGGCTTCGCTGCTGTCCTCGTTGTCGAAGTTGTACGAGAAGTCCCATTCCTCCGACAGGTACTTGCACAGCAGGCGGCCGGCGTTGATGTGCAGTGCCTCGGACATCTCGCTGCGGTGGTCGGAGATGTTCGGCAGCACACAGATGCCGCTGGTGAAGATCGGCTCGAAGACGAAGGAGTGCCCGCTCTTGGTGTCGTTCTCGTCGGCCGGCTTGGTGTCGAACGTCTTGTTCATGTACGAGAACTGCTGGGCCAGGCCGAACTCCGAAGCCATGCCCGAGCCGGTACCGCCACCGGCGCTGAAGATGTAGAAGTACAGGCGCGACTGGTTGGCCTTGATGCCGCACGAGTCGATCAGGTACGAGTGGATCAGCTTCCAGTCGGCACTGGAGAAGCGCTGGGTTTCCTTGTTGAGGATGATCTTGGCCAGGTACTGGCCCAGGATCGGCGCGTTGCCGGCGCCGCCCGCATGCACCTCGGACAGGTCCATGATCTTCATCTTGCTGTAGTCGCGCAGAAAGCCGCTCTTCTCGCCCTTGCGCGAAAAACGGATGCGCCCGGCGATATCCTTGTCCAGGTCGCCCAGCATCACCAGCGGTTCCACCAGGAACACCGGCTTGGCGCCCTTGTTCTGCACCAGGCGCAGGTTGTTGCGGATCCAGCGGCCCGGGCTGTAGGGCTGCTCGCCGGCGTGGCGGTCTTCGTTGTTGAATTCGTTGAGGTAGAAGGTGCGGGCGTTGTACACCAGCTCCGCCACATCCAGGGCAATGTTCGAACCGCAACGACCCAGGCCGATCAGGCACACCGAAGGGAACTGCTGGTCCAGGCGCAACTGGGTGTCATCTTCGACATGCACACTGGGCGGGAACACCAGGTCGCGCAGGCCGTCGAGGTTGTCCAGGATGCGCTGGATATCGGTCTCGGTGTAATACAGGTACTGCTGCGGCGTAGCCGCGCGCGGGCTGTAGTATTCTCGAGGCGCCGGGGCGGTGAGCGCGGTGGAGGATGACATCAGCTCGGAAACCGCGGTGGCAGAAGTATTCTTTGAGGTCATTTTGCGCCATTTGCCTGGGTGGACGGCTGGTAAAAGTCGATATCATCGAGCCATCACGGGATAAGTTTCGCGACTGTATCAGTGCGCCTTTGGCGTGAGCGATAGGGTCCTGCCCTATAACCCTCTAAGGGTTTTCCTGTCACGTCTGAGAACTGAATCGTCCGCATCGCCAACTTCTTTAATTTGCCAGGAGCTGTCATGAGCATTGCACTACCTTCGCTGGGGTTCGCCGGTATCGGTCTGATGGGATTGCCCATGTGTCGGCGGCTGCTGGCGGCCGGTTTTCCGTTGACCGTGTGGAACCGTTCATCGGACAAGTGCGCGCCACTGGTGGCCGCCGGGGCAAGCCAGGCGAACAGCCCGGCAGAGCTCTGCGCGGCGGCGGACGTGGTGATGCTGTGCCTGGCCGACACCCAGGTGGTGCACGAGGTGGTGTTCGGTGACGATGGTATCGCCGCAGGCGGCGCGGCCGGGCAACTGCTGGTGGATTTTTCCAGCCTGGAGCCCGGCGCCACGCGGCAAATGGCCGCACAGCTGAGGCAGGCCTGCGGCATGCACTGGCTGGATGCACCGGTGTCGGGCGGCACCCCGGGCGCCGAGGCCGGCAGCCTGGCGATCATGGTCGGCGGCGAGGCGGCCGATCTTGAGCGGGTGCGCCCGGTGCTCCAGGTGCTGGGGCAGAGGGTCACGCACATGGGCGCGGTGGGGGCAGGGCAGGTGACCAAGGCCTGCAACCAGATGATCGTGGCCTGCAACGCACTGGTGATTGCCGAGGTGGTGGCCCTGGCCGAACAGTCAGGGGTGGATGCCAGCCTGATCGCCGAAGCCCTGGCGGGCGGTTTCGCCGATTCCAGGCCGTTGCAGATCCTGGCCCCGCAAATGGCCGAGCAGCGTTACGAGCCGGTGAAGTGGCACGTGCGCACCTTGCTCAAGGACCTGGATACGGCGGTCAAGTTTTCCCGCGAGCAGGGCTCGGCCACCCCGATCAGCGGCCTGGCGGCGCAGCTGATGCGCTTGCACGGCAGCCAGGGTTACCTGGAAAAGGATCCCGCAACCCTGGTCGAGCTGTTTCGCCGCAAGCCATAGGCAGGTCGCTGCACTGGTTGAGGCTGCCGAGCACCGCGTGCAGCTCGCCCATCGGTACCGGGCGGCTGAACAGGTAGCCCTGCAGAAAGTCGCAGCCCTGCTGGCGCAGGAACTGGTACTGCTCGACGGTTTCCACTCCCTCGGTCACCACCTTCAGGTGCAGAGTGTGGGCCATGATGATGATGGCCTGCACGATGTCCATGTCCTGCTCGGAGTGGGGGATGTCCTGGATGAACGAGCGGTCGATCTTCAGCGTGTCCAGCGGCAGGCGCTTGAGGTAGGCCAGCGATGAGTAGCCGGTGCCGAAGTCGTCGATCGAGAGTGAAACGCCCTTGGCCCGGATACGCTTGAGCAGGGCGATGGTGTTGTGGATGTTGCCCATCAGCGCGTTTTCGGTCACCTCCATTTCCAGGCGCCAGGCCGGCAGCCCCGCGCTGAACAGCGCATCTTCCACTTCGCTGACGAGTTCTTCGCGGCCCAGGGTCAGCGCCGAGCAGTTGACGGTGACCTTGAGTTGGTCGAAGCCATGGCGGCTCAACTGCGCCAGGTCCTGGCAGGCGCGGCGCAACACCCACAGGTCGAGCTCGCCGATCAGGCCGTTGGCTTCGGCAATGCCGATGAAGCGGTCGGGGCTGAGCAGGCCGTGCTGCGGGTGCTGCCAGCGGATCAGCGCTTCGAGCTTGGCCACCTGGCCGCTGGCCAGGTCGAAGATCGGCTGGTAGTGGATGCGCAGCCCGCGTTCTTCGAGCAGGGCCACGCGCAGCTCCTCCTCCAGTTGCAGCTCCAGGGTGGCGCGGGTTTTCAGGTTGCTGCTGAAGAAGTTCAGGTTGTTGCGCCCGCAGCCCTTGGACTGATACAGCGCCAGGTCCGCGTGCTTGAGCAGCTCGTCGCAGCTTTCGCCATCGTCGGGGAACACGCTGATGCCGATGCTGGTGGTCATCACCATGCGCCGGCCGCTCAGGTCGATCGGTTCCTTGACCTTGTGCATGATGCGCTGCGCCAGGTGGCGGGCCTCGTCGCGGTTGTGCAGGCCGATCAGAATGCAGAACTCGTCGCCGCCGAAGCGGGCCACCACGTCGTGGGTGCGGGTGGCGCTCTTGATCTGCGCGGCGATCACCTGCAGCAGCTGATCCCCCGCGTCATGGCCCAGGCTGTCGTTGATGCGCTTGAAGTGGTCGATGTCCAGGAACATCACCGCCAGCATGCCGCCGCTGGCCGCCTGTTCGGCCAGGCGCTCGGCGAACAGCTGGTTGAAACCGCGACGGTTGACCAGGTTGGTCAGTGCATCGTAGTGCGCCGCCTGTTGCAGCGAGACCCGTGCCTGGTCCAGCTGGCTGAGCAGCATGTTGACCCGGCGCAGGTCGTGCTCCTTGCTCTGCAGCTTCTTGTCCGACAGGGCGGCGCTGATGCAACTGGCACTGATCAGCAGGGCGACGAAGGCGATGGCCAGGCTCAGGTGCAGGCTGTTGTCGGTGATCGGCAACTGCAGCGGCGCGTCCACGGGCAGCACCAGGGTCAAGGCCCACATGCCGGTGAAATGGGTAGCAATGATGCCGGTGGCCATCACCAGGCTGGCGACGTACCTGGGCCAGTTGCTGTGGGCCGGGCGGTAGCGGGTCAGCAGCAACGCCAGCAGGCTGACGCCGAAGGCGACCACCACCGAACTTGCCAGCAGGTCGGCGCGGTAGAACTGCGAGGCGTTGGAGCGCATGGCTGCCATGCCGGTGTAATGCATGGCGCCGATGCCCAGGCCGATGGCGATGGCCGCCAGCACATGCTGGTGCAGGCGCGGCTGGGGTGTGCCGAGCAGGTTCATCGCACTCCAGGCGGCGAGCAGCATCAGCAGCAGCGATACGGCCGTCAGGGCCAGGTCGTAGTGCACCTCGAGGGGGGCCTGGAAGGCGAGCATGCCGATGAAGTGCATGCCCCACACGCTGCAGGCCAGGCAGAAGGTGCCGAGCAGGCGCCATTGACGTTGGGCGGCGCTGTGCTCGGCATTGCCCACGCGTTCGATGATGTCGAGGGTGGCGAAACTGCCCGCGCAGGCGACCAGGTAGGCAAGTGCCACCAGGTAAGGGTTGTGCCGGCAATCGAGGAGCAATTGTCCGGTTGCGGGAAGTTCGGCGAGTACATGCAGCCCCTGCCACTCCATAGCATGCCTCTTGGTCCGGTGTGCACGCGGCCTCCAGCGGAGTGGAGACGGTTTTGGCTGAGTATAGGAAGAGAGCATTAACCCATCGGGATTAATGGCAGATTGACTTGTATGGATTGGAGATTGGGGCGATAGCGTTTGGTTCTAAAACCGAGTCGCGCCCTTCGCCGGCAAGGCCGGCTCCTGCATCGATCATGCAGGAGCCGGCCAGTGGGTCAGCCGGCGACCAGTACCCGAATTGCCTCAAGGCGCAGGGCGGCCTTCTCCAGCATCGCCAGGCCCTGCTCGCGTTGCGCACGCAAGGCCTGGATTTCGGTGTCGCGCACGGTCGGGTTGACCGCCTGCAACGCGGTCAGGCGCGCCAGTTCTTCATCGGTTTCGGCTGCCAGGCGGCGCTGCGCCTCGGCCACACGCTCGGCGTGGCGCGGCATGATCTTGGCCTCGCCGGCATTGATGCGCGGGGTCAGGACATCGCGCTGGGCCTGGATGAACTTGTTGGCGCTGGCCTTGGGCACGCTTTCGAGCTGGTCGTTGAGGGTCTCGAACGACACCCGCGCCGCCAGGTCGTTGCCGTTGGTGTCGAGCAGGCAGCGCAGCGCTGCCGGCGGCAGGTAGCGGCCCAGTTGCAGGGCGCGCGGGGCGACCACTTCGCTGACGTACAGCAGTTCGAGCAGCACGGTGCCCGGCTTGAGCGCCTTGTTCTTGATCAGCGCCACCGCGGTATTGCCCATCGAGCCGCTGAGCACCAGGTCCATGCCGCCCTGCACCATGGGGTGTTCCCAGGTGATGAACTGCATGTCCTCGCGCGATAGCGCCTGGTTGCGGTCGTAGGTGATGGTCACGCCTTCGTCGTCGCCCAGCGGGAAGCTGGCGTCGAGCATCTTCTCGCTCGGCTTGAGGATCAGGGCGTTTTCCGAGTGGTCCTCGCTGTCGATACCGAAGGCGTCGAACAGGGTTTCCATGTAGATCGGCAGGGCGAACTGGTCGTCCTGCTCGAGGATCGCCTCCACCAGCGCCTGGCCTTCGCCGGCACCACCGGAGTTGAGCTCCAGCAGGCGGTCGCGGCCGCTGTGCAGCTCAGACTCCAGGCGCTGGCGCTCGGCGCAGGCTTCGTTGACCAGCGCTTCCCACTCGCCGTCGTCGCCGCTTTCCAGCAGCGGCAGCAGGCGCGGGCCGAACTGGTGCTGCAGGGCGTTGCCGGTAGGGCAGGTATTGAGGAAGGCATTGAGTGCCTGGTGGTACCACTGGAACAGGCGCTCCTGCGGGCTGTTCTGCAGGTGCGGCACATGCAGTTCGATGGTGTGCTTCTGGCCGATACGGTCCAGGCGGCCGATGCGCTGTTCCAGCAGGTCGGGGTGGGCCGGCAGGTCGAACAGCACCAGGTGGTGGGCGAACTGGAAGTTGCGGCCTTCGCTGCCGATTTCCGAGCAGATCAGCACCTGCGCGCCGAACTCTTCGTCGGCAAAGTAGGCGGCGGCGCGGTCGCGCTCCAGGATGCTCATGCCCTCATGGAACACCGTGGCCGGAATGCCCGAGCGCACGCGCAGGGCGTCTTCCAGGTCCATCGCGGTTTCGGCGTGGGCGCAGATCACCAGCACCTTGACCCGCTTGAGCATCTTGAGGGTGTCGATCAGCCATTCGACACGTGGGTCGAAGCGCCACCAGCGGCTCTCTTCGTCGCTGTCGCCCTGGGCCTGGAAGCTGACTTCCGGGTACAGGTCGGCATGCTCGCCCACCGGCAGTTCCATGTACTCGTCGGGGCACGGCAGCGGGTAGGCGTGCAGCTGGCGCTGCGGGAAGCCCTGCACCGCGGCACGGGTGTTGCGAAACAGCACGCGGCCGGTGCCGTGGCGGTCCAGCAGCTCGCGGATCAGGCGTGCGCTGGCCTGGGTGTCGCCATCGTTGACTGCGGCCAGCAGCGCCTCGCCTTCGGCACCCAGGAAGCCCTGGATGGTGGCGTGGGCCTTGGGCGACAGGCGGCCTTCATCGAGCAGCTCCTGCACCGCCTCGGCCACCGGGCGATAGTTGTCGCTCTCGGCGCGGAATGCGGCCAGGTCGTGGAAACGGTTGGGGTCGAGCAGGCGCAGGCGTGCGAAGTGGCTGTCCTGGCCCAGTTGCTCGGGGGTGGCGGTCAGCAGCAGTACGCCGGGGATGACCTCGGCCAGTTGCTCGACCAGCGCGTACTCCGGGCTGACCTGGTCTTCGTGCCACACCAGGTGGTGCGCCTCGTCGACCACCAGCAGGTCCCAGCCGGCGGCGAACAGCGCGTCCTGGGCCTTTTCATCCTCGGTCAGCCACTCCAGCGCCACCAGCGCCAGTTGCGCATCCTCGAACGGGTTGCTGGCATCGCTTTCGATGAAGCGCTCGGCGTCGAACAGAGCCACCTGCAGGTTGAAACGGCGGCGCATTTCCACCAGCCACTGGTGCTGCAGGTTCTCCGGCACCAGGATCAGCACGCGGCTGGCGCGACCCGTGAGCAGCTGGCGATGGATCACCAGGCCGGCTTCGATGGTCTTGCCCAGGCCCACTTCGTCGGCCAGCAGTACGCGCGGGGCGATACGGTCGGCCACTTCGCGGGCAATGTGCAACTGGTGGGCGATCGGCTGGGCACGGGTGCCGCCCAGGCCCCACAGCGACGACTGCAACTGGCGGCTGGTGTGTTCCAGGGTGTTGTAGCGCAGCGAGAACCACGCCAGCGGGTCGATCTGCCCGGCGAACAGGCGGTCGCTGGCCAGGCGGAACTGGATGAAGTTCGACAGCTGGGTTTCAGGCAGGGTGCAGGCCTGGTTCTGGGCATCGAGGCCGTGGTAGACCATCAGGCCGTCGATGACCTCGACTTCGCGCACGGTCAGCTTCCAGCCTTCGAAGTGAGTGATCTGGTCGCCCGGCGAGAAACGCACGCGGGTCAGGGGCGCATTGCGCAGGGAGTACTGGCGGGTGTCGCCAGTGGCCGGGTAGAGCACGGTCAACAAGCGGCCGTCCTGTGCCAGAACGGTCCCTAGACCCAGCTCGGCTTCGCTGTCGCTGATCCAGCGTTGCCCCGGTTGATACTGCTGCGCCATACTGCCTGACTCCCGCCATTCAAAAGGCGACTATCTTAACGGATAGGGCTGCACAGACCAAAGCGTCTGGCGATTTCATCGACGAAAGCCGTCTTTGCCACCACAGGCCTCGACCCATGCTCCGACACCCTCTGCTGTCCCTCCCGTTACGCCACTGCATCGTACTGGCCAGCCTGGCCTCGCTCGGCGCCTGCGACCAGCAGGGTTTCGAACTGCTGCCACCACTGGAGCCCCCGGCGCTGGCGGCGCTGGGCGTGCAGGTGCCGGTGCAGAACGTGCACTTTCGCGACCGCGACGGCGAGGCGGTGCTGGTACTCAGCCGCCTGGACGACCAGGTCAGCGACGAGGAAACCCAGCAGGAGGTCGACCGGGTGGTGCTCACCGCCACCCTGTATGGCCGCAGCCACGACGCCCAAACCTACAAGGCGCGCTGGACCATCGAGAATGAAACCATCTGCCCGGGGCTGGACCTGGACGTGGGCTTCTATACCGACGTCAGCGGCGCCAGCGACCTGAACAACGATGGTGTGGCCGAACTGACCGTTGCCAGTCATTCCTTTTGCGGTGGCGGTGTCGACCCGCAGGACCTGCATGTGGAACTGCGCGAAGGGGCCGCCAGCTACGTGATCAACGGCCAGTCGCTGATCGCCCCGGAAGGCGAGGATGCCTTTGGTGGTGAACGCGAAGACGGCCCCACCCTCAAGGACGCACCGCCGGTGCTGCGCGAACACCTGGAGAAGGTCTGGAACAGCGTGCTCAAGCGCCCGTGGAGCGAAGCGGCGCCCGAACCGGACGATGACGACCCCGATCAGTAGGGCACGTCAG
Source organism: Pseudomonas sp. FBF18 (assembly GCF_024261405.1). NCBI lineage: Bacteria > Pseudomonadati > Pseudomonadota > Gammaproteobacteria > Pseudomonadales > Pseudomonadaceae > Pseudomonas > Pseudomonas sp. FBF18. The sequence continues at coordinate 472,980 of NZ_QKRS01000001.1, forward strand.
TAGGTGGCGACGGGGACTTCCACCGTATAGCGGTGCTGCGGGTTGCGTGTGTCGGTCAGGGTGTAGCGGCTCATCGAGCCGTTGTCGTTGGCCATCGGCTGGGTATCGATGTCGACGGTGAACGTCTGGCCACCGGTGTGCAGCGTGCCCTGGGGTGTGATTCGCGCATCGGCCGGGACGAGCAGGCCCCCCAGGTGGCCGTAGCCATTTTCATCGAAGTGATAGTCGACCAGGGCGTCGCGTCGTTGCAGGGCGAACACCTCGGGCAGGTAGGGCCGGTGGTCGATGTTCCAGTCATTGCGCAGGTCGCTCACCCAGACGCCCGGCAGGTCGAAACGGTGGCGCAGCAGGCTGTCTTCAAGCGGCACGCTGACCACCTCCAGGCAACACACGGTCTGCTTGCGCTGCTCGTCCAGCACGGCCATGCGCGTGCCGCGGGCAACCACTGCCGGCAGCATGGCGAATGCCATGTTCTCTTCGACATACCCGGCATCGGCCGCCGTGGCGAGGTTGCGCCAGCCACCGAACAGCACCGGGGCCGGGTCGGCCATGGCCGCAAGGCCGGCCGTGGCCAGGCCGATACTCGCCAGGAGGCGATAGGGGGTACGCATCGTAGGCTCCTGCCTTATAGGGCGAAAAACGGGAAGCGCAGCGTACTATACTCAGGCACACCCCTGGCTGTGACGGGTGCCACACTTTTGCCATCGGCGCTCAAGGCTGCCGTTTGGCAGCCGACACATTGGCGACAGGAGAACAACAACCATGCTGCCGCCCATCATTCCCCTCAGTGCCGCCCCGGTCACCACGCAACACGACCCGGTCAAGCAGCCGCCAACCATCGCCCCCGTGGTGCCGGCCCAGCCAAGCGCCACCGACAGCAATATCGATTTCAAGAAGCGCGACCCGCAGGAGTCGGGGGTACTGCTGCGTGACGAGCAGCGCCGCCGCCAGGGCAAACGCCGCAAGGCCCCGGACGAAGAGCTGTACCAGGCCCTGCCGGGCGACGAGGTGAACGCCGACAACACCGTGCCGGTGGCGCCGTTGATGGGCGAACAGCCGCGCCAGGGCCTGCTGGTGGACATCGAAGTCTGAACGGGGCTGTTCAGTGCGGGCGCGAGCCCTCATCATGGCGACTTCCGCAGTCCGTTCCACGAGCCTGAACATGAGCCAAGACGACAACCTGATCGATTTCGGCGCCGAGCGCGCCCGTCGCGTGCACGACCTCAAGGAAAAGCGCCTGAACGAAGTGCGTCAGGCGTTCGAGCAGGCAATGCCCCTGGGCAAGGGCAAGAAAAAGCCCAAGGGCAAGCCGAAGAAGCGCTGATTCTTGATGCAGGTCAACCCTGCACCCGCCTCGCGCGTCCGTTGATGGGCGCCATTGACCTCGGTCAATTTCCTCTCCCGCCCCATTCGCTACTGTTACCCCATCAGACAGGTGCAGGCGAATGGAGGCCGATATGTTCTTCGATAATGTGGTTATCGCTGGCGTTGTGACAGTCGGCCTGATGCTGCTGTTTTTCGCAGGCCTGGGTATTTTCATCTGGAAGGACTCGAACAAGCGCAAGCAGGGCTGATCCTTTCCGATACACGAGCACGCAAGGCATTTAGGGCAACTTCGGTTGCCCATTTTTTTTGCCTGGAATTTGGGGTGGCAGTACCGGGGGCTGCCGGGATGGGCCCTGTAGGCACCGGCCTTGCCGGCGCGGGAAGGCAGAAAAATTCTGGACTATAAGTAGTTAGCTAGCTAATAATTCGCATCTGACCTTTCCCGCGTATCTGTGTCTATCTTTACTTCATCGCTTCCCAAGGTTCGATCCGTGCCCATCACTCTGCAGGCCCTGCTGGCGCCCAACCGACTCGCTGTGCAATTTGCCGTGAAAACCCTGCTTGGCGGCGGGTTGGCGCTGTGGCTGGCGTTGCGCTGGGGGCTGGAACAACCGGCCTGGGCGTTGATGACGGCTTTCATCGTGGCCCAGCCGCTGTCGGGCATGGTGCTGCAGAAGGGCCTGGCACGGCTGTTCGGCACGCTGGTCGGGACGATCATGTCAGTGGTGTTCATGGGCCTGTTCGCCCAGACGCCGTGGCTGTTTCTGCTGGCGCTGGCCCTGTGGCTGGCGCTGTGCACGGCCTGCTCGACCCTGCTGCGCAGCGCCTGGGCGTATTCCTTCGTGCTGGCCGGCTACACCGTGGCGATCATTGCCTTGCCGGCCATCAATCACCCGCTGCTGGTGTTCGACCAGGCGGTGGCACGCTGCACCGAGATCAGCCTGGGCATCATCTGCGCCACCTTGGTCAGCGCCTTGCTCTGGCCGATGCGGGTCGAGCAGCAGCTCAGCGGGCAGGCTCGCCAAGCCTGGCAAAGCGGCCTGCAGGCTGCCAGTGCGACCCTGACCGGCGAGGAGCAGGGGCGCAAGGGCCTTCTGGAGATTCTGGGGCGCATCGTCGCGGTGGATGCCCAGCGCGAACACGCCTGGTTCGAAGGCAGCCTGGGTCGCCAGCGTGCCCGGGCGATTCGCGGGCTCAGCCAGAAGCTGCTGATCCTGTTGCGCATCGCCCGTTCTGTACGCCGTCAGTGGCGCCAGCTCGACGACGAACAGGCGCAGCACATGGCCCCATGGCTGAGCGAGGTGCAGGCCGCCCTGGCCGAGCCCGATCAGGCCGCACTGCTGGTGCTGCGCCAGCGCGTTTGGGATGCCGCCCATGACGAGCACAACAGCCCCGCGCAGCATTACTGCCTGGCGCGTCTGACCCTGCTGCTGGACAACGCCATGGCGGCGACCCTGGCCCTGCGCGCGGTGGAGGAGGGCAAGGCACCGGCCGACCTGCCCGACAGCCTGGCGGTGCACCGCGACGTGCCGCTGGCACTGCTGTTCGGCTCGCGCAGTGCGCTGGCGTTCCTGGCCATGGCCAGCTTCTGGCTGGCCACCGCCTGGTCGGCGGCGCCCGGCGGCCTGGTGCTCACCTGCGTGGTGTGCAGCCTGTTCGCCAGTCGCGAGAACGGCGCGCAGATCGGCATGAGTTTTTTGCGCGGCATCCTGCTGGCGGTGCCCGTGGCGTTCTTCGTCGGGCAGATCCTGCTGCCGCAGTGGAGCGGTTTTGCCTTGCTGTGCATGGGCATGGGGGTGCCGCTGTTCCTGGGCGCGCTGGGCATGGCCAACCCGAAAATCGGCGCCACAGCCACTTCGTACTGCCTGCACTTCATCGTGCTGGTGGCACCGCTCAATACCATGACGTTCGATGTGGCCAACTTTCTCAACAGTGCCCAGGCCATGCTGCTGGGGGTGGGCGCAGCGGTGCTGGCGTTCAAGCTGCTGGTGTTGCGCAACCCCGCATGGCACGGCCGGCGCCTGCGCGCCGCCACCCAGAACGACCTGGTACGCCTGACCCGGCGCGACCTGCGCGGCGCCGAAACCTGGTTTGGCGGGCGCATGGCCGACCGCCTGCTGCAGCTGGCGCGCCATTACACCGCGCTGCCCGAGCAGGAGCGCGGCCACTGGGACGATGGCCTGCACGGGCTGGACATCGGCGACGAACTGCTGCACCTGCGCATGTGCCTTGCGGTGGCCCAGGTGCCACCGGACGCGGCGCAGCGCGCGTATTTCCAGCAGCTGGAAAACGTGCTGGCACAGGGCCCGGGTGCCGGGCGCGGGCAGCGCCTGGATGCTGCCAGCGAAGCCTTCATCGCGGCGTTGCAGCAACGCCCCGACAGCGACCCGCTGCGTCTTGCCGTGGGCGCGGTACTGCAACTTCGACACAGCTGGGCCAAATGGTGCCGGCGACAGGAGGAACTCCATGGGGTTGCGTGAGTGGGCAATGGGCGGGGTACTGCTCAGCCCTTTTCTGATCTATGCGGTGCTGGCGCTGCTGCTGACCTTCGCGGTGCGGCTGCTGCTGCGTCTGACCCCGCTGGGGCGCTGGGTGTGGCATGAAGCCCTGTTCGACACTGCACTGTTCGTTTGTATTCTGGCCCTGGTCACCCGCGTACTGGGGCCCCTGTAAGGAGTTTGACCATGCGTACCTATGTGCGTGTTGCCGTAACCCTGTGCCTGGTGGTGGTGGCGGTGTTCGCCGGCCTCGAACTGTGGCGCTACTACATGCTCACCCCCTGGACCCGCGACGCGAAGATCCGCGCCGACGTGGTGATCGTCGCCCCGGATGTGTCGGGCTGGGTGCGCGAGCTCAAGGTCCACGACAACCAGGAGGTCAAGGCGGGGGACTTGCTGATGTCCATCGACAAGGACCGCTTCGAGGCCGCGCTGGATAAAGCCAATGCCGTGGCCGAGACCCGCCAGCAGCAACTGCGCTTGCGCGAACACGAGGCCTCGCGCCGCGCTGCACTGGGCCCGCAGGCGATCAGCGCCGAGCTGCGCGAAAACGCCCAGATCAACGCCGCCGTGGCCCGTGGCGAGCTGCGCCAGGCCCTGGCCGAGGTCAAGGTGGCCGCGCTCAACCTGGCGCGCAGCCAGGTCAAGGCACCGCGGGACGGGCACATCACCAACCTGCGCCTGGCCGAGGGCAATTATGTGAATGCCGGGCAGCCGGTGATGGCGCTGGTGGACGACTCGACCTTCTATGTGCAGGCCTATTTCGAAGAAACCAAGCTGCCGCGCATCAAGGTCGGTGCGCCGGTCAAGGTGTGGCTGATGAGCGCCGGCGAGCCGATGCAGGGCCATGTGCAGAGCATCAGCCGCGGCATCACCGATCGCAACGCCACCCCCGACAGCCAGTTGCTGGCCGAAGTGGAGCCGACCTTCAACTGGGTGCGCCTGGCCCAGCGCATTCCGGTGCGCATCCGGCTCGACGAGGTGCCGGCGGGGGTCAACCTCAGTGCAGGCATGACCGCCAGCGTGCAGGTGCGCGAGGACTGAGGCAGCGCCTATAATCGCGCCCATCGATTTGGCACGTGGGCGAGGGAAGTACATGAGCATCACCAACAGCCCCACCTGGGCGCAACTCGAAGCGCGCTGGGATCATGGTTTCGACACCTTGCTGGCGCAGGAGCAGGAAGCCATCGCGCTGTGGTGGCTGGAGGCCGAAACCATGAACGGGCGGCTGGACCAGTATTTCTGGAACAGTGCCGGCGACCAGGCCCTGATCGCCTTGCGCGGCCTGCATGCCCTGCACATGCCGGTCACTGCCAAGGCGTTCGGTGATGCCCTGGCGCTGTTCGGCCCGCACTATCCCGAGCGTCGTGACGCGCGCATGGAGGTGCTCGAGGCGCTTGAGGCAGCGCACGGCGAGGACCTGTTCGAGGCCCCGTCGCGATTGATCCAGGACCTGCCCGAGGACTTCGTGCAGGCCGCGCTGGACCGCCTCACCGAGCTGTACAGGCACCTCTGAGGTTTCACAGGAACATCCCGCCCGACACCTCCACCCGCTGGCCGTTGATCCAGCTGCCACCGTCGCCGAGCAGCACAGCCACCGCCGCGCCGATATCATCCGGCAGGCCCACGCGGCCCAGGGCAGTGTTGCTGGCGATAAAGCCGTTCACCTGGTCATTGTCGCGCACCACACCGCCACCAAAGTCGGTCTCGATGGCACCGGGGGCCAGGATGTTCACGCGAATGCCACGCGCACCGAGCTCCTTGGCCTGGTAGCGGGTCAGCACCTCCATCGCCCCCTTCATCGCCGCGTAGGCGGCAAAGCCGGGCAGGGCAAAGCGGGTCAGCCCGGTGGAGATGTTGACGATGCGGCCCTGGTCGGCAAGCAGCGGCAGCAGCCGCTGGGTGAGAAAGAACGGGCCCTTGAGCTGGATGTTGAGCAGGGTATCGAACTGCGCTTCGGTGGTTTCGCTGAAGCTTGCGTTGATGCCGATGCCGGCGTTGTTCACCAGAAAGTCGAACTGCCGACGGCCGAAGGTACGCAGCAAGGTGTCATCGAGGGTGGCGGCGAACGCTTCGAAGCTGGCGCTGTTGCTCACGTCCAGTTGCAGCATGGTGGCGCGCACGCCTTTTTGCTCAAGCTCGGCCACCAGCGCGTGGGCCTCGTCGGCCTTGCTGTGGTAGGTGCCGATGATGTCGATGCCCTGGGCTGCCAGGTGCAACGCGGTGTTCCTGCCCAGGCCACGGCTGGCGCCGGTAATCAGTGCGATCTTGCGGGTCATGGTCGGTTCCTCGGGGTGGCTGAAGTCGAGCACAGTCTATTGGTCGCTCCGGTACTGATAAATCCGCTGGATTCGGAAATACTGTTCGGCAGGGCCGAACAATGGAGGGGGCTGGGATGAACACGCTGGAGCTGTTGCGCACCTTTGTGCGGGTTGCCGAACTATCGAGCTTCACCCTGGCCGGTGAGAGCCTGGGGCTGCCGCGTTCTACCGTCTCGGAACAGGTGCGCCTGCTTGAGAGGCACCTGGGCACGCGCCTGCTCAACCGCACCACGCGGCGTGTACAGGCCACCCAGGATGGCCTGCAACTGTACGAGCGTAGCAAAGACCTGCTGTCGCGAATGGACGAGCTCGAAGGGCTGTTTCGGCCCGACCCGGCCCAGTTGCACGGTCGCCTGCGCATCGACCTGCCGACGCTGATGGCACGACGCATCATCCTGCCGGCCTTGCCGGCGTTCATGCAGCAGCACCCGGGGCTGGCGCTGGAGATCAGTTGCACCGATCGCCAGGTCGACCTGGTGCGCGAGGGCTTCGACTGCGTGCTGCGCATTGGTGCGCTCAGCGACCTTGCGCTGGTTGCCCGGCCCCTGGGCAGCCTGCGCATGGTCAACTGCGCCAGCCCTGCCTACCTGCAGCGCATGGGGGTGCCGACACGGCTGGAGGCCCTGCGCGACCACCAGTTGATCCACTACGTACAGAACCTGGGGGGGCGCTGCCCGGGGTTCGAGTACCGACAGGGCGCCACGACGCGGTATCAGCCCATGGGCGGTGCGGTCACGGTGAACAATACCGATGCCTACGAAAGCGCCTGCCTGGCCGGGTTGGGCATCATCCAGGCGCCCTTTGCCGGTGTGCGCGAGTACCTGGAGAGCGGGCAACTGGTCAGCGTGCTGGACCAGCAGGTGCCCGAGCCGATGCCGGTGTCATTGCTGTTCGCTCGGCAGGTACACCTGCCATTGCGGGTGGCGGCGTTCATGGGGTGGCTGGAGCAGGTTCTGGCGGGGCAACTCGATCCAGTGGCAGGCGCAGGCTGAACAGCGTGCCGGCCTCGCGGCTGGACACCACTTCCATGCGCCCGCCATGGGCCAGGGCAATCTGGTTGGCGATGTACAGGCCCAGCCCCAGGCCGCTTTGCGGGGTGCCGTCGAGCGGGCGCGAAAACGGCTGGAACAGTTGCGCCATCACCGCCGGGGCAATCGGCGCGCCCTGGTTGTGCACGCCCAGGGTGAACACCTGCTGCTCGATACGCGCCGATACATCTACCGGGCTGTTGGCGTCGCCATGGTTCAGGGCGTTGGCCAGCAGGTTGGAGAGCAGCTGGGTGATCCGCTCACGGTCGCAGCACATGCCGCTGAGGTCATCGATATGCAGGCGTATCACCCGCTGCGGGTAGACCCGTTGCAGCTCGGAGGCCACCTGACGCAGGGCGGTGTCCAGGTCGGGGCAGGGCTGGATGTTCACCATGATGCCGTTGCCCAGGCGCCCGCGGGCGAAATCCAGCACATCGCGCACCAGTTCGCTGGCACGGCGTCCGGAGGCGAGGATGTGCTCGGCGATGGTTCGCGAGCGTGCATCACCCAGGCGCTTGACCAGCAGCTCGGCGCCGGCGGTGATGGCGAACAGCGGGTTGCGCAGGTCGTGGCCGAGCACCGCGATGAACTGTTCGCGCAGCTCGGCGATGGCCAGCTCCTTCTTCAGCGCCGCCTCGGTCTGCTGGGCGGCTTCCTCGCTCTCGATCTGGATCGTCAACAGCCGCGCGAAGGACTCCATCATCGGCTGGATGGCGCTGCCGGTGAGGGCGGCCGGGGCCGGATCGAGCGCGCAGATGGTGCCGAAAAAGCTGCCGTTGGTACGGAACACCGGCACCGAGATATAGCTTTCGAAGCGGTACAGGCGCGGGGTGGGGTGGTGGCAGTAGCGGGCGTCCTCGCTGGCCTTGTCGATCACGATGGTCTGGTGGCTGCCGCGAATCTCGTGGCATAGCGTGGTGGCCACGTCCAGCTCGCCGCCCACTCCCAGGCCAAAGCCCAGGTTGTCGAGCACGGCGCAGGCGGTCCAGTTGTTCTCGGTGACACGGGCCACGGCCGCAAAGCGCATGCCGGTGGTTTCGCAGATCACCTGGAGGATGGCCGGCACGGCGTTGATCCGCGCAATCGTGGCAAGGTCGGCGGTGATGGCAGTACTCATGGAACGTCCACGTGGCTGGCGGCAAGGTGAGGATGTCTGGCAGTTTAGCGAAAAAAAGGGTGTCAGGCGCAGGCGGGTTTTTAGTAACCTCTGCCTGTCGAGCTTCTCCGTCAGAGAGGGCCGCAGACGACCCGCCCCGCGTGCCAATTCCATTCACCCCGCATCTTCGACGATGCTTCAGTGAGGTTTGACATGCACATCACTTCCCAGGATATCTGCGCCGCGGCCGACCAGCTCAAGGGCTTCGTAGGCTTCAACCACAAGCTGGGCCGGCATATCGTGCGCTTCAGCGAAGACTCGTTCGGCATGGACGTAGCCGACGACAGCATCATCCCCAGCCATGAATTCGTGTGGCAGGCGAGTGGCGGCGAGGTGATGACCTTGCGCCGCGAACTGATCGAGGTGCTGCTGGCGCAGAATGTCGACGAGCGGTTGAACATCACCGAGCCGTTGCGGGTGTACCTGCGTCGCAACGACCTGCCGGAGATCGCGGCCCAGCGCCGCTTGCGGGCGTGACACAGGGCCGCAAGCCCTAGCTGCAGGAGCCGGCCATGCCGGCGAAGGCGCCGGAACGTGGTGCCTGCATTTCAGTCCGGGTAGGCCAGGCGCAGCGGCACCACCTCGCCGCGGGCCACATTGACCTTGTTGCGGCCACTCTGCTTGGCCGCATACAGCGCCTTGTCCGCCTCGTTCAGCCACACCATGGAGTCTGCGAAGCCTGGCTGGAAGCTGGCCAGGCCGATGCTCAGGCTGATGCGCAATTGCGGGAGCTGCTCGTTGCGGTACTCGTTGACCCGCTGGCGCAGGCGCTCCATGACCTGGCTGGCATGCTCCAGGCTGCACCCGGGCAGGATCACGCCGAATTCATCCCCGCCGTAGCGCCCCGGCACGTCGTCCTCGCGCAGGTTGCGCTTGAGCTCGACGCTCAGCTGGCGCAGCACGCAGTCACCCACCACATGGCCATACACATCGTTGATGGTCTTGAAGTGGTCGATGTCGATGATCGCGATCACGGCCTGGGCCGGGGCCTGCTGGCACAGCTGAAAGCGCAGTTGCAGCAGGTCTTTCCATGAGCCGTGGTTGAACAGGCCGGTGAGGCTGTCGGTGCGGCTCAGCGCACTGAGGCTGCGCTTGTGCTCGGCCAGCTTGATCGCCAGGCGGTAGCACACCCAGCCCAGCGCCAGCGGATAGAGGGTCAGCATCGGCAGGCAGGCGTACACCTGCACGGTGCTGACGTCCAGTTGCAGGCTCGGCCCGAACAGCGCCACCGCCGCCACCATGCCCAGCCCCATGGCCAGCAGCCCTTGCACAAACAGGCGCTGACCACCGGCGGCGACGTTGTTCATGCCCATCATGGCCAGGATGGTGACGCTGATCAGCGGGTTGAACTGCACGGTGCCGGCCCAGAAGCCGCCCATCAGCGAGTCGACCATCAGGTTGCGCTGTTCGGCGCGATAGGGGGCTTGCGAGCGCAGGCCGAGCTGGTAGGCCAGGTGCGGCCAGCCCAGGCCGTTGAATACCAGCAGCGCTACGACCCAGTACGGCAGCTGCAGGGGCAGCACGCCGGAGAGCACGCTGAACAGGCCGATACCCGAGCCGATGATACGCGGCAGGTAAATTCTTCTGACAAATGATAGTCCCTTGCCGTTGCTGATTTGAGTCATGATTTGCCGATCTGCCTGACGCCGTTCATCGCATAATTTGCGTGAATATTGTTGAACAAAGCCGGGCTGTTCAAGAATGGCCTTGCAGGCCATTTCACAGTTGGTACGGGCAATGGGCATGCACCTGAAACGGTTAGTCGGAGTATTTGCATTCATGGCTTCCCTTGCAGCACAAGCCACCGAAACCCCCGCGCAGCCTTCGCTGCAGCAGGACGGGCGGTACCGCAACCAGGCCCAGTTGCCCCGCGACGGGGTGCTGAAAAAACTGCGCATCGGTTTCAAGTTCCTGTTTCTGAGCAAGCCGGCCGACACCCGGCCAACCCTGCCGATACCGGTGCACCCCCTGAGCCAGGCCCAGGTGCTGGCCGCGTCGGACCGCAGCCTGTGGCGCCTGGGCCATTCCACGGTGCTGCTCAAGCTGCGCGATCGTTTCTTCATCACCGACCCGGTGTTCGCCGAGCGCGCCTCGCCGGTGCAGTGGGCCGGCCCGCAGCGCTTTCACCAGCCGCCGCTGGCGCTGGAGCAACTGCCGCCGATCACGGCGGTGATACTGTCCCACGACCATTACGACCATCTGGATGAACGGGCGGTGCTGGCCCTGGCCGAGCGCACCGAGGTGTTCCTTGCCCCGCTTGGGGTGGGCGACACCCTGGTCGGGTGGGGCGTGCCTGCGGCCAAGGTGCGCCAGCTCGACTGGTGGCAGGCCACGGAGGTTGCGGGCATCCAGTTCGTCGCCACCCCGGCGCAGCACTTCTCCGGGCGCGGGCTGTTCGACAGCAACCGCACCCTGTGGGCGTCATGGGTGGTGCTCGATGAGGACCTGCGCCTGTTCTTCAGCGGCGATACAGGCTATTTCGAGGGCTTCAGGCAGATCGGCGAACGCTATGGGCCATTCGACGTGACCCTGATGGAAACCGGCGCCTACAACGTCAACTGGCCCAATGTGCATATGCAGCCCGAGCAGAGCCTGCAGGCGCACCTGGACCTGCGCGGGCGCTGGTTGCTGCCGATCCACAACGGCACCTTCGACCTGTCCACCCACGCCTGGCATGAACCCTTCGACCGCATCATGGCCCTGGCGGCCAACGCACGGGTACCGCTGAGCACCCCGCAGATGGGGGAGCGGGTCAGCCTGGTGCAACCGCAGCGGGGTACCGCGTGGTGGCTTCCACTGGAGCAACAGCAGGCCCAGGCGGCCGTGTTGGCCTCCGGGCAGCGTTAAGGTGCGTCGCTAGGGTCGCGCCGGCCGGGCAAGGGGCGCTCGCGGCCCTTGCTCAGGGTTTCATCGGGCAGGCCGGCGTCGCTGCGAATCTGCGCATGGCTGATCAGCGCGAAGATGAAGCTGCCGCCCACGATGTTGCCCGCCAGGGTCGGCGCGGCAAAGTGCAGCCAGAACTGCTGCCAGCTCACTTCCCCGGCCCACACCAGGTACGACACCTCGACCGAGCCAACCACGATATGGGTGAAGTCACCCAGCGCCATGAGATAGGTGATCAGCAGGATGATCCAGATCTTGGCGTTCTCCATCGACGGGATCATCCACACCATGGTCGCGATCATCCAGCCCGAGATGATGCCCTTGGCAAACATCTGGCCCACCTCGTTTTCCATGACCTTGCGCCCCACTTCGAGAAAGGCGAGATCGGTCTTGGTGTCGAAGATCGGCAGGTGCAGCATCACGTATGACACCAGCACGGTGCCCACCAGGTTGCCGAACAGCACCACGCCCCACAGGCGCAACAGGCGCCCCACATTGTTGAACGTGGGTTTGGTCATCACCGGCAGCACGGCGGTCAGGGTATTTTCGGTAAACAGTTGCTGGCGCGCGAGAATCACCGCCAGAAAGCCCGCCGAATAGCCCAGGCTGGCGATCACCTGGCTGCTGTCGCCCTCGGGCAGGCGGGAATAGAACAGCCCCATCGCCATCAGCGACAGGCCCATGCTCAAGCCGGCCGCCAGTGCCGACCACCACAGCGCCGCGATGGTGCGCTGCAGTTCCTTGTCGCCCTGGGCGCGGATGATCTCGTGGAGCACAGCGGCACGTGGCGGCTGGTTGTGGCTGACCTCCTGCTCTTCGTCCGCTGACAGGCCCGGGGTCTTGCCGCTTTTCTGCTCGTTCATGGGGGAGGTTTCCGTGGGGGGCTCTGAGTAAAGATCCGCCGCCGTTCAATTAGTTGCCTTGTGCCGCAGGCTTTGTCGGCATAATTCACCCCTCTTGAATAGCGGACGTTTTTCCCATGAAACATGGATGTTGCGTCGCACTGCTGGCCGCGCAGGCCTTGACCGCAGCCATGCCCGCCCAGGCGGGCTTGGACAGCGACGTGTTCACCGGTACCCTGGGTACCCAGTCGATCGTGCTGGAGCTCGACCGCGCCGTGCCCGAGGATGTCAGCGGGCGTTACTTCTACGTGAAGCATCACCACGACCTGCAGCTCACCGGCAGCATCCAGGGCACGCGGATTCAACTGGTGGAGGGGCATGAGCCGGCCCCGGAGGCAGGCATCGACTCGCTGCCAACACTCGCGCTGTGGCCGGCTGCCCAGGGCGGCCTGCAAGGTGAGTGGCAAAGCCCCCAGGGCAAACGCCTGCCGATCACGCTGCTGCCGGCACGACTGCCGCAGGTACCGTCGGGTGCCGATCCGTTCCTGGCCCGCCAGTACACCGACTCACCCTATGAATACCTGAGGCTGATGCAACTGCCGTTGAAGCCGGGCGAGCTTGAACACTTTCAAGGCTACCCGCTGCGCTGGCTGAGCGAGCCGTCCTCGGGAATAAGCCTGTTCGTGATCGAGGACGGTTACCCTGCGCAGCAGCTCACACGCCTCAACCAGTTGCTGCGCGCGCGCCTGTCCAGTGATGTGGTGGCCTACCACCAGTGCATGCTGCTGGGGCGCCCTGGCGGGTACTACCGGCAGACGGTGACGCCACGGTTCATGAGCAATGCGCTGCTCAGTGTCAGCATCGTGCAGGACTACAGCTGCGACGGCACGCCGATGCTGCCCACCGATGCGCCGTTCAACCTGGCGGTGGAGTCGGGCAAGGAGCTGACCCTGGACGATGTGCTGTGGGTGGGCGAAGGCAAGCCGTTTCACTACGAGTACCAGCCTGGCCCCAACCCCGAGCAGTTCGCCACCGTGAGTTTCGGTGCCTATGTGGACTACCGCTCGCGCACCTTTGCGCCGTGGTTGCTGGGCCAGCTCAAGCAGCTTTATCCGCAGCACATGTTGGGCGAGGTGGGCGAGGACGGCTGCGATTACGCACAGGCGCAGGTGTGGCAGATGCCCACATGGCGCTTTACCCCCGAAGGCATCCAGTTCGACCCGGTGTTCGACAGCGTGCAGCGCCATTGCCGTGGGGTGGGGTGGGCGGTGCTGCCGTATCGGATAGTGAGGCAGCATGCAGGCGGGGTGGCGCTCGAACTGCCGGAGTGAGGGCGTTCAACTATGTAGCACCGCTGCAGCCGGCAGCGATGCGTAAAGGACGGCGCCAGGGGAACCCGTTGCAAGGCGTATAAGCCGTTGCAGAAAATTTTTTGCAACGTAATCAGGCCATCACGCAAGTTCTGGTTACTGACAGCTTTATCCACGGTGTTTATGCCTGTCGCTACAACGACCGCTATGCCTCGGTGGATGCAGGCTGGACCGAGCCCTGCCTGCGTACCGCGATCGATGCCGTGATCAACCTGTGCAACGACACCGGGGCGCTGTTCAACGGCGGTTTCAGCATGGCGGTCTATCCGCACTATCGCATTCAGCCCCAGGCGTCCCGGTAGGCCTTTCCTACAGGCGCAGAGCGGCCTTGCAGCATTGTCGGAAGGGGCCGACTTGTCCCTCTTGAGGGTTGTTTTGTCCACTGGAAAGCCTCCAAACGACAACTCGAACAACAAAAAGGACACTTCCATGCCTGCACCCTCTGTCCCGGTCAGCCCCGTGCGTATTGCCGTAATCCAGTTCGACCCTCAGGTCGGGCTGGACCAGTGCGACAACAACTTGTGCAAAGGTCTGCAGCTCGCCGAAGAGGCGGTGCATGACGGCGCCAACCTGATCGTGCTGCCCGAGCTTGCCAACACCGGCTACACCTTCGAGACCCGAGCAGAAGCCTATGCGCATGCCGAAACCCTCGATGAAGGTCCCAGCATCAAGACCTGGCGCGCCTTCGCCCGGGAGCATCAGGTGTACCTGGTGGCAGGATTTGCCGAGCGCGATGGCCTCAAGCTGTATGACAGCGCGGTGCTGTTCGGCCCCGACGGCCTGCTGGGGCATTACCGCAAGGCACACCTGTGGAACCAGGAAAAGCTCTGGTTCAGCCCCGGTGATCTGGGCTTTCCGGTGTTTGAAACCCCGATCGGCCGGATCGGCCTGATGATCTGCTGGGACGTATGGTTTCCCGAGGTGCCACGCCTGCTTGCGTTGCAGGGTGCAGACATCATCTGCAGCCTGAACAACTGGGTGTGGACACCGCCCCCGCTGTTCGATGCCAGCGGCAGGTGCATGGCCTCGTACCTCACCATCACCGCGGCCCACGTCAACAATGTCTACATTGCCGCCGCCAACCGCATCGGCAGCGAGCGTGGCGGGCGTTTTCTGGGGTGTTCGCTGATCGCGGGCACCAATGGCTGGCCGTTGGGCAAGGTGGGGGGCGCCGAGGACGAGTGCATCCTGTATGCCGATGTCGACCTCAGCACTGCACGCAGCGCGCCGGTCTGGAACAGCCTGAATGACCTGCCACGGGACCGTCGCACCGATTGCTATGGCGCGATGCTGGGTTATGACCAGCATCCAGCGCTGCCGCGCTGAGGAGTCGCCATGGACAAGTCAATCGACAAGGTGGAGGCGGGCTTTCTGCCTTTGCTGCTGATGTGCGTGTGCGTGTCGCTGGGCACCGGGGTGTTCATCGAGGTCATCAGCGGGCGTGCGGCATCCTGGGTCGGGGTATGGCCCGACTACGCGCACATGGTCGCCAACCTGCACGAGCCGCTGGCGCGGTTGCGCTGGATCGTCGGCGATATCAGCGAGGTAGCGTTCTACAAGCATGAGCTGCCGGCGATCGGGTTGCTGCTGGGCGCCGCGCTGGCCCATTGGGCGCACCGCACGGGCCGGGCATGGCAAGGCTTTGCGATCTGCTATGGCACCGGGTTGTGGCCCTGGCTGGTGACCAGTTCGCTGCTGGGGCTGGTGTTCAGCCATGTGCTGTGGGGCTGGACGCTCAGCGCCAGCACCTGGCAACCCACCTTCGTCGCGTTCGTCTCGCTGCCGGCGGCGATGGTGCTGCTGTTCGGCGGCGGCTGGAAGGTCGCGATCAATGGCGCGTTGCTGGGTGCACTGCTGGTGACGCCAGCGAGCCTGCTGCTGGTCAACTACCTGTGCTACCCACTGGGCTTGCCGGTGGTGATCGGCAATGTTGGCGGCATGGCCGTGGCGAGCGTGCTGGCGTTCATGCTGTGCCGGCGGTTTGCAGGCCTGGTGCGCTCGACGCCGCCTGTCGATGCGCCGCCACCGGCACCGGTCGTCGAGAGAGCGACACCGCACCACGGCGTTGGCTGGACGCTGCGACGGGTGCTGGCCGACTTCAGCGAGGCGCCGTTCTTCGGCAATGAGCTGGCCAGCCTGGGCTTGTTGCTCGGCGTGCTGGCGGCCTACCTGCTGTCGCCGGCCGGGCCGGCCTACGGCTCCCAGCTGGTGCTGGAGATGGTGGGCGGGCAGGCGCTGGCGTCGCTGATCGGCGTGCTGTTGTGGCGCAGGCAATGGATGCAGCGGGGGTGGTACCCGACCTACATCCCGATCGTGTCCGTGGTGCCGGCGGCGGTGCTGACATTGGGTGGCACGTGGGAGGTGGTGGTGCTCAGCGCCGGCCTGGGCGCGGTGATGGCACCGCCATTGGCGGTCGCAATCAGCCAGCGCCTGCCCAGCCATCTGCATGGGTACATTGGCAACGTGCTGTCGATGGCTGCCTGCACGCTGATGATCCTGCCATCTGTGGCGTGGCTGACGGGCGCCGGGTAAGCGCTGAAGGGCGGGGTGATGTAGTGTTACGGCAGGATCCCGCCTTGAGGCTATGCCATGACAGCTTTTGTACAGCCTTTGAACGATAAGGAAATGACCCGTCTTGATGGTTTTCTGCTCAAGTACGGTAACGATGAAGCCATCCTCACGCTCTCGGAGCTGGATGGCTTTCTGGTGGCGCTGGCCAGTTCGCCCGTGTTGTTGACGCCCAACGAATGGCTGCCCGAAGTGACCGGCGGCAGAGCGCCGCGGTTCAAGAAGCCGGCCGAGGCCGAGGCGTTTTCGGCATTGTTGATGCGCTACATGAACAACGTGGCGGGCGAGCTCAGTGAGGCGTGTGATGCCTTCGAGCCGTTGTTTCTCGAAGACGAGTCCGAGCCTGATCCGCAGCTGGTGGTCGAGGAGTGGTGCTTCGGCTATTTGCGGGGTGTGCAGGTAGCGCGCTGGCCGGCGCTGCCGCCGGTGCAGGTACGGCACCTGGAGGCGATTGCGCTGCATGGGCTGGACGAGAACATCGAAAAAGTCGAGGCGTTGCAGCCGCAGGAGCATGCGGCTTCGGTCGAGGCCGTCGTGATCGGTTTGCGGGCGTTGTATCGGTTTTTCGATTCGCAGCGCGGGTAGCCATCGCGCGACCCTCTGATTTGCCGACGCCATCGCGGGGCAAGCCCGCTCCCACAAAGTGTTTGCGCCCTCCTGTGGGAGCGGGCTTGCCCCGCGATGGGCTGTCTGCCAACCCTAATCTTGTTGTAATTCCAGGTAATCAATGACACTGCATGTACTGTTCGTGTGTACTCAGAACCGCTTGCGCAGCCCTACGGCTGAACAGGTATTTGCCGACTGGCCGGGGGTGGAGACGGCCTCTGCCGGTGTGGGCAATGATGCGGACGTGCCGGTGGGCAACGAGTTGCTGGCGTGGGCAGACCTGGTGATCGTGATGGAACAGGCGCACCGCAAGAAACTGTCGGCGCGATTCCGCTCGGTGCTGGGCGACAAGCGCATCGTTTGCCTGGGCATCCCGGACGACTATGGGTTCATGGCGCCGGAGTTGGTTGAACTGTTGAAGGCCAGGGTGCCGCAGTTTTTGCCGGATCAACTGTAGTAGTGCGCAAGGTCTGCTGGCCTCTTCGCCAGCAAGGCTGGCTCCTACCGGGTTCCAGCGTGACCCTGTAGGAGCCGGCCTTGCCGGCGAAGGGCTGCAAAGCAGCCTGGAACATGGAGCCACGGCGCCAGACGCTGGTAGGCGCAGCGATATTAACTACTCGGCAACTGCGCATTTAACTAGGCGGCGGATATGCAGCATGTCCACTGAACTCCATCAAAAACGCCAATGGAGTTGCACGCGCCAAGTTTGATGTAGACAAATCCTGGCCCAGGTCCGGTTTTTCGGAGTGAGGTCTGACATGCATCGGTCTGACGCTGCACTCATTGGTTGTATAGGCATAATCCGCTTCGCTCGCTACAACGCCAGCGCGCGGATCACCCTCTGAACAGCCGAGCAGCGGCTTGTCTCCAAGGTTGTGCAAGTTTGGCATTAGTCGAGGGTGTATGAATCGATGACTTACCAAGCACCTCCGGCATATCCCGCAACCGTATCCACGGTTCGCTCTGCCAATGCAGCAAGCACAACGACCGCCCGGTCCAGGTCATCAGGCTGGTCTGCGGAGCATCGTGCTGTGTTGGACCTTGTGCGTCACGCATCACAGCAATCACCTCATAGGTCAGCCAACGTCGCAGGCTGCGATTCTCTGGAATGTAGTGGTGTGCCAATACGGTGTACGCGCCCGACTCACTGATCATCACGGTGTTCCGGTACTCGCCGTATCGCAAAAGCATGACGGTGCGATGCTGATCCGCATCGAGCCTGCGAATGATCTGCTCGTCGAGATAACGGCCGATCAGTCGGCCAAGTTCGCGTGCGCTGAACCAGGCTTGGGATTCGAGCCAGAGGGCGTGGAGAGGGCGGTTGTGGCGTAGAAAAAGCGTAGCCTTGTGATGGGGCATCGTCGGGTTCCAGCATCATGGGTAGAGCCGCTTCTATCGGGAACGGTTCGCCGCTGCATACGCTTCTTAGACGTGAAAACAAACTTACGGGTATGCGAAAAGGCAGTCAATGATGAGACTTGAGGGGCAATTCCGGAATTACTGAAAGAATGGTCTGGCAGTCTTTAGATCAGTTTCCGATATCCGCTCACCACCTCTGAAAAAAGCCAGGCACAAAAAAGGCTGCCTTGCGGCAGCCTCTTTTTGCAGCATCCACGCGCGGGAATCAATCCCAGCTCAACGCGCCGCCAGTCTGATACTCGATAACCCGCGTCTCGAAGAAGTTCTTCTCTTTCTTCAAGTCCATGATTTCGCTCATCCATGGGAACGGGTTGGTGGTACCTGGGTACTCTTCCTTCAGGCCGATCTGCGACAGGCGACGGTTGGCGATGAACTTGAGGTAGTCCTCCATCATCGCCGCGTTCATGCCCAGCACGCCGCGTGGCATGGTGTCGCGTGCGTATTCGATTTCCAGCTGGGTACCCTGCAGGATCATCTGCGAGGCCTCTTCCTTCATCTCGGCATCCCACAGGTGCGGGTTTTCGATCTTGATCTGGTTGATCACGTCGATACCGAAGTTCAGGTGCATCGACTCGTCACGCAGGATGTACTGGAACTGCTCGGCAACGCCGGTCATCTTGTTGCGACGACCCATCGACAGGATCTGGGTGAAGCCGCAGTAGAAGAAGATGCCTTCGAGTACGCAGTAGTAGGCGATCAGGTTGCGCAGCAGCTCCTTGTCGGTCTCGACGGTGCCGGTGTCGAACTCCGGGTCCGAGATGGCACGGGTGTAGCGCAGGCCCCAGGCGGCCTTTTTCGCGACCGAAGGGATCTCGTGGTACATGTTGAAGATCTCGCCTTCATCCATGCCCAGCGATTCGATGCAGTACTGGTACGCGTGGGTGTGGATCGCCTCTTCGAACGCCTGGCGCAGGATGTACTGGCGGCACTCGGGGTTGGTGATCAAGCGGTACACGGCCAGTGCCAGGTTGTTGGCAACCAGCGAGTCGGCGGTGGAGAAGAAGCCCAGGTTGCGCATGACGATGCGACGCTCGTCGTCGGTCAGGCCCTCGGGGGTCTTCCACAGGGCGATGTCCGCGGTCATGTTGACCTCTTGCGGCATCCAGTGGTTGGCACAGCCATCCAGGTACTTCTGCCAGGCCCAGTCGTACTTGAACGGTACCAGCTGGTTGAGGTCGGCGCGGCAGTTGATCATGCGCTTCTCGTCGACCGCTACACGGGCAGCTGAGCCTTCCAGCTCGGCCAGGCCTTCGGCGATGTCGAGATCGTCCAGGGCCGCCTTGGCGCGCTTGACCGCGTCGGAGTCGGCGGCGGTCACTGCACGGGCTTCCTGTGCGGCCACACCGCCAGCGCTGTCGAGCTTGTCGATGCCCGCTTCAGCCACCTGAGAGGCGGTTTGACCTTTGGCGGCGACTTCGCCGTCTTCGTTTTCGAATTCGTCCCAGCTCAGCATGATGGGTCTCCTGCTTGAGGGCCATGAAAGAGTATGGCCGGTTGGATCTAGGGTTGCGCTGCTCGCGGTTAAGGTGTGCACGCAAAATCTTGGAATGCTTCCGGGGGCGCAGCCCCTCGGGGAGGGCGGGGTGACCCGCACCTGGGTGTTCGGCGATAGAGGCCGGTGGTTGTGCCGACCTCTTCGCTGGCAAGGCCAGCGCCTACAGGGTAGGCGCAAGGCGCCGCTTGCAAGCGGCGCCTTCAGGCCTTACTGGCAGGCTTCGCAGTCTGGCTCGTCGATCGCGCAGGCTTTTGGCACCGGGGCAGGGCCGGCTGGCGCTGCCGCCTGGACCGGGGCGCTGTCACCACCGCTGGACACGGCGTTGAGCTTGCCGGTGCTGATGGTCGACTTCTCGGTGCTGGTGGCGGCCAGGGCACGGAGGTAGTAGGTGGTTTTCAGGCCACGGTACCAGGCCATGCGGTAGGTCACGTCCAGCTTCTTGCCCGAAGCGCCGGCAATGTACAGGTTCAGCGACTGGGCCTGGTCGATCCACTTCTGGCGACGGCTGGCTGCATCGACGATCCATTTGGTCTCGACTTCGAACGCGGTGGCGTACAGGTCCTTGAGCTCCTGCGGAATACGCTCGATCTGCTGCACCGAACCATCGTAGTACTTCAGGTCGTTGATCATGACCGAGTCCCACAGGCCGCGGGCCTTCAGGTCGTGGACCAGGTACGGGTTGATCACGGTGAACTCGCCCGACAGGTTCGATTTCACGTACAGGTTCTGGTAGGTCGGCTCGATCGACTGCGAAACGCCGGTGATGTTGGCGATGGTCGCGGTCGGTGCGATGGCCATGATGTTCGAGTTGCGAATGCCTTTCTGCACACGGGCACGTACCGGTGCCCAGTCCAGGCTCTCGTTCAGGTCGACATCGATGTACTGCTGGCCACGTTGCTCGATCAGGATCTGTTGCGAGTCCAGCGGCAGGATGCCCTTGGACCACAGCGAGCCCTGGAACGTCTCGTAGGCGCCACGCTCATCGGCCAGGTCGCAGGAGGCCTGGATCGCGTAGTAGCTGACCGCTTCCATCGACTTGTCGGCGAACTCGACCGCAGCGTCCGAACCGTACGGGATGTGCTGCAGGTACAGCGCGTCCTGGAAGCCCATGATGCCCAGGCCCACAGGGCGGTGCTTGAGGTTCGAGTTGCGCGCCTGCGGCACGGAGTAGTAGTTGATGTCGATCACGTTGTCGAGCATGCGCACGGCAGTGTTCACGGTGCGTTGCAGCTTGGCGGTGTCCAGCTTGCCGTCGACGATGTGGTTCGGCAGGTTGATCGAGCCCAGGTTGCAGACCGCGATCTCGTCCTTGTTGGTGTTCAGGGTGATCTCGGTGCACAGGTTCGAGCTGTGGACCACGCCCACGTGCTGCTGCGGCGAACGCAGGTTGCACGGGTCCTTGAAGGTCAGCCACGGGTGGCCGGTCTCGAACAGCATCGACAGCATCTTGCGCCACAGGTCTTTGGCCTGGACGGTCTTGAACACCTTGATCTTGTTGTACTCGGTCAGGGCTTCGTAGTACTCGTAGCGCTCTTCGAAGGCCTTGCCGGTCAGGTCGTGCAGGTCTGGTACTTCGCTTGGCGAGAACAGGGTCCACTTGCCGTCATCGAAGACACGCTTCATGAACAGGTCGGGGATCCAGTTGGCGGTGTTCATGTCGTGGGTACGACGACGGTCATCACCGGTGTTCTTGCGCAGCTCGATGAATTCTTCGATATCCAGGTGCCAGGTTTCCAGGTAGGCACAGACCGCGCCCTTGCGCTTGCCGCCCTGGTTGACCGCAACAGCGGTGTCGTTGACCACCTTGAGGAAGGGCACGACGCCCTGGGACTTGCCGTTGGTGCCCTTGATGTAGGAGCCCAGTGCACGCACAGGGGTCCAGTCGTTGCCCAGGCCACCGGCGAATTTCGACAGCATGGCGTTGTCGTGGATCGCGTGGTAGATGCCCGACAGGTCGTCCGGCACGGTGGTCAGGTAGCAGCTCGACAGCTGCGGACGCAGGGTGCCGGCGTTGAACAGGGTCGGGGTCGAGGCCATGTAGTCGAACGACGACAACAGGTTGTAGAACTCGATCGCACGGGCTTCCTTGTCTTTCTCTTCCAGCGCCAGGCCCATGGCCACGCGCATGAAGAACACCTGTGGCAGCTCGAAGCGCACGCCATCCTTGTGGATGAAGTAGCGGTCGTAGAGGGTCTGCAGGCCCAGGTAGGTGAACTGCTGGTCGCGCTCGTGGTTGATCGCCTTGCCCAGACGCTCCAGGTCGAAGTCGGCCAGGGCAGGGTTGAGCAGTTCGAACTGCACGCCCTTGGCCACGTAGGCAGGCAGCGCCTTGGCGTACAGCTCGGCCATTTCGTGGTGGGTGGCGCTGTCGGCCACTTCGAGGAAGCTCAGGCCTTCGGCACGCAGGGTGTCCATCAGCAGGCGGGCGGTGACGAACGAGTAGTTCGGCTCGCGCTCTACCAGGGTACGGGCGGTCATCACCAGGGCGGTGTTGACGTCCTTGATGGCCACGCCGTCGTACAGGTTCTTCAAGGTTTCGCGCTGGATCAGCTCGCCATCGACTTCGGCCAGGCCTTCGCAGGCCTCGGTGATGATGGTGTTCAGGCGGTTCATGTCCAGCGGCGCGAAGCTGCCGTCGGCCAGGCTGATGCGGATGCTCGGGTGCGGCTGTACTGAGGCGTCGGCCGGAGTGCGGGTGGCACGCTCCTTGGCACGCTGGTCACGGTAGATCACGTAGTCACGGGCGACTTTCTGCTCGCCGGCGCGCATCAGGGCCAGTTCGACCTGGTCCTGGATCTCTTCGATATGGATGGTGCCGCCCGAAGGCATGCGACGCTTGAAGGTGGCGGTGACCTGCTCGGTCAGGCGGGCGACGGTGTCGTGGATGCGCGACGAGGCGGCAGCGGTGCCGCCTTCAACTGCGAGGAACGCTTTGGTGATGGCCACGGTGATCTTGTCGTCGGTGTAGGCGACGACAGTGCCGTTACGCTTGATCACGCGCAGTTGGCCGGGGGCGGTGGCAGCCAGATCCTGGTTCGAATCAGCGGCCTGCGGCGCCAGCGCCTGCGGGTTCTCGCGAGTTGTGTCGGTTTGCATGGGTGTCTCCACGTTCTCTATGTTTGTTCAGATGCCTTTTGGGCACCTACCGTTCCGTCCGAAAGCTCGCCAACTTGCCCACCGGCGCATGCGCGCCTGGCCGGGCAGGGTCTACCGACTTCGGGACAGATCAGGAAAAAAAGGGGCAATCGCTTGCCGCTCCCTGGCCGAAGTCAAAGGTTCTGGGCCACGGCCCAAAAACTGTTGCTGACGGGGTTGCACTTGCAACACCCGTACCCGAAACAAGGCCCGTCGCGGGCTTGCACCGGTCGCCTTCCGCAGGAGCGGTTTGGCTGCGAATTTCAATCAAAGTTCAAGCAAAAAAAGCGCCTTTGAAGGCTTGAGTTCTCTGCTCCACTTGTGCTTGGATTTTTGTTCAAAACCCAACATGTAGTGTTTTGTCGCGCTGGGGATACAAGATAATGCGGTATCGGGGGTATTGCAAGGCAGTGGCCTGTGGATAACGTGTGGGTAGATTGTGCGTGATTATGGGCAAAGCCTTGTAGGCCGCGTCCCACCGCCATTCCGCCGCTCGTCACTCTTTTTTTGCCCGGGCAAAGCGTCGCAGGGGCATTTTTGAGGGCGCGAACCCTATCACAAAAAACGCACTTGTCCAGCGACTTTGGCGCGGCTTTTTCCGGCGCCCGGCAGTGGTAGTATCGCGGGCCAATGTTGCCCTTTATTGAAGGGCTTCACTCCAACAATAAAAAGCCCAGCCGAGGTGATCCGTGCAGCAGCCCAACAGTCAGGTGTTGATCGTCGAGGATGACGAGCGTCTAGCCGAGCTGACCCGTGACTACCTGCAAGCCAATGGCTTCGACGTGGCGGTGGAGGGCGATGGGGCGAAGGCGGCGGCGCGCATCGTGGCCGAGCAGCCAGACCTGGTGATCCTCGACCTGATGCTGCCCGGCGAGGACGGCCTGAGCATCTGCCGCAAGGTGCGCACGCAGTACAACGGGGTCATCCTGATGCTCACCGCGCGCAGCGAGGACCTGGACCAGGTGCAGGGCCTGGACCTGGGCGCCGACGATTACGTGTGCAAGCCGGTGCGCCCGCGCCTGTTGCTGGCGCGGATCAACGCCTTGCTGCGTCGCACCGAGGTGCCGGCCACCACGGGCGAGCGCCAGAGCCTGCAGTTCGGCCCGCTGCGGGTGGACAACACCCTGCGCGAAGCCTGGCTTGGCGACAACGGCATCGAGCTGACCGCTGCCGAGTTCGACCTGCTGTGGCTGCTGGTGAGCAACGCGGGGCGCATCCTGTCCCGCGAAGAGATCTTTACCTCCCTGCGCGGGGTGGGCTATGACGGCCAGGACCGCTCCATCGATGTGCGCATCTCGCGCATCCGCCCCAAGATAGGCGACGACCCCGACCACCCGCGCATGATCAAGACGGTGCGCAGCAAAGGCTACCTGTTCGTGGGCGAGGCTGCCCAGGCGCTGGGCCTGGTTGAATGAACTCGATATTCCTGCGCATCTACGGCGGCATGCTGGCCGCCCTGGTGCTGGTGGCGTTGCTGGGCGCGCTCAGCCTGCACCTGCTCAACGAGGTGCGTGCCGAGCAGTACCGCGAGCGCCTGGCCCACGGCACCTTTACCCTGATGGCCGACAACCTGGCCCCCATGAGCGATGTGGAGCGTACCCGGGCGCTGGCGATATGGGGGCGCCTGCTGGGCATTCCGCTGGCCCTCGCCTCGATCGATCAGGCCGCCCTCGACGGCAGCCAGCGCACCCGCCTGCAACGCGGGCATGTGCTGGTGCAGCGCACCGGCCCCCATGCGGCGCGGGTGCTGCGCCAGGTGCGCGGGCAGAACCTGTTGCTGACCGGCGAGGTGCAGCAGATCAGCGAGCAACTGGCCCGCGCCACCATCTACCTGCTGGCCGACGAACTGGTGCGTTACCCGGTGGGCGAGCAGCCGCAGCGCCTGGCCGAACTCAAGCAGAGCAAGGGGTTCGGCTTCGACCTGCGCCTGCTCAGCCTCGACCAGACCGACATGGACGGCGACCAGCGCCGTCGCGTCGACGAAGGCGACACCGTGATGGCGCTGGGCAAGGACGGCAACTCGATCCGCGTGTTCGCCGGCATGGTGGCCACGCCCTGGGTGCTGGAGATCGGGCCGCTGTATCAGATGAACCCGTATCCACCGCAGATGCTGCTGGTGATCGCGGCGCTGGGGCTGTGCCTGATCGGCCTGATCGTGTACCTGCTGGTGCGCCAGTTGGAGCGGCGTCTGTCGGGCCTGGAGGCGGCGGCCACGCAGATTGCCCAGGGTAGCCTGGACGTGCGCGTGGCAGCGGACGACGCCGACTCGGTGGGGCGCCTGGCCGCGGCGTTCAACCATATGGCCGGGCACCTGCAGCAATCGCTGAACATGCAGCGCGAACTGGTGCGGGCGGTGTCCCATGAGCTGCGCACCCCGGTGGCGCGCCTGCGCTTTGGCCTGGAGATGGTCGAGAACGCCAGCAGCGAGCACGCCCGCGAGAAATACCTGCTGGGCATGGACAACGACATTCAGGACCTCGACCGACTGGTCGACGAGATGCTCACCTACGCACGCCTTGAGCAAGGGGCGCCGGCCTTGAACTTCCAGCGTATCGACCTGGATGCCTTGCTCGACCAGGTGATTGCCGAACTGGCGCCGCTGCGCCGCGAGGTGCGGGTGCTGCGCGGGCCGTGCCAGGGCGGCGAGCAGGGGGCGTGGGTCGAGGCCGAGCCGCGCTACCTGCACCGCGCCCTGCAGAACCTGGTGAGCAATGCGATGCGCCACGCCGAGTCGCAGGTCAGCCTGAGCTATCAACTGGGCGCCCAGCGCTGTCGCATCGACGTCGAGGACGATGGGCCGGGGGTGCCGCAAAGCGCCTGGTCGCGCATCTTCACGCCCTTTACCCGCCTGGACGACAGCCGTACCCGCGCCTCTGGCGGGCACGGGCTGGGCTTGTCGATCGTGCGGCGGATCATCTACTGGCATGCCGGGCGCGCCCTGATCGGCAAGAGCGAGCGCCTGGGTGGTGCCTGCTTCAGCCTGAGCTGGCCACGCGCGCATGACGCGGAGCAGGCGCAGGAGGACGGCCTTGAGGCTCGCTGAGCTGTTGCGCCCCGACGCCTTCGATGCCCTGCTGCTGGGGCTGTACGGCCCCGAGCTGATGCCGGCGCAACGGCCGGTGCTGGTGTCGCAATGGTCCAAGTACTACTTCGCCGTGCTGTGGCGTGCGGCCCTGGTCGGGCGCGCCCCGTTGCAGGTTCAGGCGCTGGCGGTGATGCTGGATGGGCGCGGCCTGCCAACCGACCTGTCGACGTCCGCGGCGGTGGGCGGTGTGGCGGCGGTACTGGAACGGCACCTGCCAGCCATCGTCGAGCAACTGGCCGTGCTGGGCAGCGTGCCGGCGGCGGTGTTGTGGGGCAATGCCGGTGACTGCCTGGAGCAGATTGCAGGTGAGCGGCCCGAGGTCCAGCGGTTGCTCGGTACGCCCGGCAACCCGCTGTACGGCGCGGTGCGCTACACCCCTGACGGGCGGCGGGTCAGGCGCACCTGTTGCCTGAGCTACAAGGTCGAGTGGGTAGGGCGCTGCGCGCAGTGCCCGCTGTAAGCCTGCGGCTCACACGCTGACCAGGCTCAGCAACTGATCGCCCTGCAGGCTGAACTGCCCCTGGATTTCCCGGCCGTGGCACCACAGCGGCGACAGGTCGGTGAGCAGGCGCAGGCGGGCGTGGCCATCGGCGGACCATTCCAGCAGTTCGGCGTGCTCGAAATAGAAGCGCTTGTGCACGATGGGGTACAGCGCCTTGAACAGGCTTTCCTTGAGGGAGAAGGTCAGCGTGGTGGTCAGGCTCAGCTGGCTGCGGTCCATGCGCTGCAGCTCATCGGCAGTGAGGATTTCGCCCATCAGGCGTTCGGCGCGTTCGGCCTGCAGCAGGTTTTCCTGGTCCAGGCCCAGGCCCTGGCAGTCGCTGCTGCGGGCCACCACGGCGGCCGCCCAGCCCTTGCCGTGGGTGATCGAGCCGCTGATGCCGGCCGGCCATAGGGGGGCGCGGTCGTCGCCGGTGGCGGGCAGGTAGTCGCGCCCGTCCAGGCGCTGCAGGGCGGCGCGGGCGCACACGCGGCCGGCCAGGTACTCGGCCTGGCGCTTGGCCACCGAGCGTTGCAGGCTGGGGGTGGGTTCGATGGCGGCGCGCCGGAAGTCATCGGCGGCGAGGTTGGCCGGGTCGAAGGCGCAGCTGACCAGCACCGCACCGGGGACCGGGTGGGGCAGGGGCCAGTGGTGCTGGAGCGGGGCGCAGCAGTGCGGGAGTCGATTCATGGGCGCTATTGTGCCGTGGCCCACGAGCCTTCGCCAGCAACGCTGGCACCTACAGGTTCACGCGGCCTGCCGCAGGAGCCAGCGTTGCTGGCGAAGCGGGCTTCAGTGAAACACCTTCTTCAAGAACACCTGCAGGTCTGCCCACGAGCTTTCATCGGCGGCCTTGTCATAGCCGATATCCGGCCCGCCGTGCTCGCCGTGGCTCAGGCGGTCGGCATCCGGGTTGGTGAAGCCATGCTTGGCACCCGGGATGCTCACGAACTTCAGGTCGGCGCCCGCTGCCTCCATCTCCTTCCTGAACGCAGCCACCTGCTCGGGCGTGACCATGCTGTCGCTGGCGCCATGCTCCACCAGCAACGGCGCCTTCACACTGCCGCTGGTTGCCGGCGTGGCCGTCACCAGCGCTCCGTGAAAGCTCGCCACCCCCGCCAGCGGCTCACTGCGCCGCGCAGCGTCCAGCACCACCTTGCCGCCGAAGCAGTAGCCGATGGCGGCGATCTTGTCGGGGTTGGTCTGCGGCTGGATCTTCAGCAACTCGACCCCGGCATCGAAGCGTATTGCCGCCGTCTTCGGGTCTTTCAGGGCCGCCGCCATGAACGCCTGCGCATCGGCCGGGTGCTCGGTGTTCTTGCCGTCGCCATACATGTCGATGGCCAGCGCGCTGTAGCCCAGCCCGGCCAGGTCGCGGGCGCGGCGCTTGGCATAGTCGTTCAGCCCCCACCATTCGTGCACCACCACCACCCCGGGACGTTCGCCCTTCACGGCGTCGTCATAGGCGTAGTAGCCCACCAGGCGCTTGCCGTCGGCGTCCTGGTAGTCGATCTGGCGGGTTTGCACCGCAGCCTGGGCCAGGCCAGTGGCGCCGATCAGGGCAAGTGCGAGCAGGTATGGTCAGTCTCCTTTTTTCCGTTGATGCCCGCTCGTTCAGCCGGGGTTCAGCCAGCATTCAGCGGCGGTTCAGGGCGCCCTGCTTACTCTAGCTCCCACACAAACACCGCGCATCACTCTGGAGTACACACTCATGAAAAGACTCAATACCGTACTGATCGCCATCACCATGCTGGGTGCCAGCTCCCTGGTACAGGCTGCCGACACCACCTTCGCCGGCCTCACCTACGGCCAGACCAGCGACAAGATCAAGAAGTCCGGCCTGCTCAGCAGCAACACCGACCACCTCAACACCGACGGCATCATCAGCAAGGACGGCACCTGGGGTGCGCGCATTGGTCAGCAGAACGACCAGGGCCGCTACTACCTCACCTATGACAACGTCTCCAACAACCACAGCGGCCTGAAAATGCGCCAGGAAAACCTGCTGGGCAGCTACGACGTGTTCTATCCGCTGGGTAGCAGCACCAAGGCATTCGGCGGTGCGAGCCTGGGCGTGACCAAGCTCAGCCAGGAATCCTCCGGCTACAGCCGCGACACCGACACCGGCTACGCCTACGGCCTGCAGGCCGGCGTACTGCAACAGGTCAGCAGCAATGCTTCGGTCGAGCTGGGCTACCGCTACCTGCGCAGCAACGCCACCACCGAACTGTCCGAGCACGACGGCGACAAGCTCGGTGCCCTGCGCCTGAAAAGCAGCGCGCAAACCTACCTGTCGGCCAACTACCTGTTCTGAACCCCCGCGCAATACCCGAACCGGCCTTCACTCTGGCCGGTTCGCTGTTATTCTGCCGTTATGTAGCGAGATGCCCGGCCAAACAGGCCGGGCCTGGTTATGGAGGAGCGTATGAAACTGCTGGTGGTCGAGGATGAAGCCCTGTTGCGGCATCACCTGTTCAGCCGTCTGAGCGAAAGCGGGCATGTGGTCGAAGCGGTGGCCAATGCCGAGGAGGCGCTGTACCAGGCCGAACAGTTCAATCACGACCTGGCCATCGTCGACCTGGGCCTGCCGGGCATGAGCGGGCTGGACCTGATCCGCCAACTGCGCAGCCAGGGCAAGACATTTCCTATCCTGATTCTCACCGCCCGTGGCAACTGGCAGGACAAGGTCGAAGGCCTGGCCGCCGGTGCCGACGACTACGTGGTCAAGCCGTTCCAGTTCGAAGAGCTGGAGGCGCGCCTGAATGCGCTGCTGCGCCGCTCCAGCGGCTTCACCCAGTCGACCATCATCGCCGGCCCCCTGCGCCTGGACCTCAACCGCAAGCAGGCGCTGCTCGATGACCAGCCCCTGGCATTGACCGCCTACGAATACCGCATCCTCGAATACCTGATGCGCCATCACCAGCAGGTGGTGGCCAAGGACCGTCTGATGGAGCAGCTGTACCCCGACGACGGCGAGCGTGACCCCAACGTGATAGAAGTGCTGATCGGCCGCCTGCGCCGCAAGCTCGAGGGCGACAACGGCTTCAAG
Source organism: Pseudomonas sp. FBF18 (assembly GCF_024261405.1). Taxonomy (NCBI): domain Bacteria; kingdom Pseudomonadati; phylum Pseudomonadota; class Gammaproteobacteria; order Pseudomonadales; family Pseudomonadaceae; genus Pseudomonas; species Pseudomonas sp. FBF18. The sequence goes on from NZ_QKRS01000001.1 coordinate 502,242, forward strand.
CCCATCGACACGGTACGTGGCCTGGGCTACCTGTTCACCGAGCGCTGCCTGTGATTCGTTCGCTGCGCCTGCGCCTGATGCTGGCCGCAGCGGTGCTGGCGCTGCTGTTCATGCTGGCCCTGTTGCCGGCCCTGCAGAAGGCCTTCAGCCTGGCCCTGCAGGAGTCCATCGAGCAGCGCCTGGCCTCGGACGTGACCACGCTGATCTCGGCGGCGCGCATAGACGGCGGCAAGCTGCAGATGCCCGATCTGCTGCCGGACGAGAAATTCAACCTGCCCGACAGCCGCCTGCTCGGCTACATCTACGACCGCCAGGGCAACCTGGTGTGGCGTTCGCGTGCCACCAACGACGAGAACATCAACTACACACCCCGCTACGACGGGCGCGGCAACGAGTTCGCGCGCATCCGCCAGGACCACGGCGAGGAGTTCTTCGTCTATGACGTGGAGGTCAAGCTGCTGGGCGGCAAGAGCGCGGCCTTCAGCATCGTTGCCCTGCAACCGGTGCGCGAGTACCAGCAAACCCTCAACGGCCTGCAAGAGAAGCTCTACCTGGGCTTTGGCGCGGCGCTGCTGGCCCTGATGCTGCTGCTCTGGGCCGGGCTGACCTGGGGCCTGCGCTCGCTGCGGCGCATGAGCGTGGAGCTGGACGACGTGGAGTCCGGCGCCCGCGAGGGCCTCAGTGCCGAACACCCACGCGAGCTGTTGCGCCTGACCGGCTCGCTCAACCGCCTGCTGCGCAGCGAGCGCGAGCAGCGCGGGCGCTACCGCGACTCGCTGGATGACCTGGCGCACAGCCTCAAGACCCCGCTGGCGGTGCTGCAAGGGGTCAGCGAAAGCATGGCCCAGCGCGAAGGCGAGCGCGAGCAGGCGCGGGTGCTGCAGAGCCAGATCGAGCGCATGAGCCAGCAGATCGACTACCAGTTGCAGCGCGCCAGCCTGCGCAAGAGCGGCCTGGTGCGCCACCAGGTGGCCTTGCACCCGCTGCTCGACAGCCTGTGCAGCACCCTGGCCAAGGTCTACCGCGACAAGCAGGTGCACATCACCTATGCAGTGCCCGACCAGGCACTGGTACCCATGGAGCAGGGCGCATTGCTCGAACTGCTCGGCAACCTGCTGGAAAACGCCTACCGTCTGTGCCTGGGGCAGATCCGCATCAGCCTGCGGGTCAGCGACACGGCGCTGGAGCTGTGTGTCGAGGACGACGGCCCCGGCGTACCGGTGCACCAGCGCGAGCGTATCCTGCAGCGGGGCGAGCGCCTCGATCGCCAGTACCCGGGGCAGGGCATCGGCCTGGCGGTGGTCAAGGACATCATCGAGAGCTACGACGCCACCCTCACTCTCGACGATTCGCCCCTGGGCGGCGCTGCCTTCCGTATCCGCTTTCCGCTCGACTGAGCGCCTGCCACATTCCGCCCAGTGGGCGGATTACCGCCATCATCGGGTCTATTCTTTGAGTGCCGGGCGGAAATCCGCCAACTGGCGCGTCCTGCCTTGCTGCCTTGCGGTGCACGAAATGCCCTGAAACAGGGTGTTTGCACCGCCTTGGCACATCCTGGCATCAGCCTTGCTATTGACTCCGCAGAGCATTGCCACGCAGCTCGACACAACAAATCCCTCCAATGCAGGAGGGTTCGCGCTTTAGGTGCCGATCGCCTCCTGGGAAGGATGGGCCGGCACATTGAGGAAAATAGCCATGACGACGCGTCAGCCGCTGTACAAATCGCTGTATATCCAGGTGATCATCGCCATCACCATCGGTATCTTGCTGGGTCACTTCTATCCCGACACCGGTGTGGCGCTCAAGCCGCTGGGTGACGGTTTCGTCAAACTGATCAAGATGGTCATCGCCCCCATCATCTTCTGCACCGTGGTCAGCGGCATCGCCGGCATGCAGAGCATGAAATCGGTCGGCAAGACCGGCGGCTACGCGCTGCTCTACTTCGAAATCGTCTCGACCATCGCGCTGATCATCGGCCTGGTCGTGGTCAACGTGGTCAAGCCGGGTGCCGGCATGCACATCGACGTGACCACCCTCAACGCCAGCAGCGTGGCTGCCTATGCCGCCGCCGGTGCGCAGCAGACCACCGTCGGCTTCCTGCTCAACATCATCCCCAACACCGTGGTCGGTGCCTTCGCCAACGGCGACATCCTGCAGGTGCTGATGTTCTCGGTGATCTTCGGTTTCGCCCTGCACCGCCTGGGTGCCTACGGCAAGCCGCTGCTGGACCTGATCGACCGCTTCGCCCACGTCATGTTCAACATCATCAACATGATCATGAAGCTGGCCCCGATCGGTGCCTTCGGTGCCATGGCCTTCACCATCGGCCAGTACGGCGTGGGTTCGCTGGTGCAGCTGGGCTACCTGATGGCCTGCTTCTACATCACCTGCCTGCTGTTCATCCTGGTGATTCTGGGCGGTATCGCCCGTGCCCACGGCTTCAGCGTACTCAAGCTGATCCGCTACATCCGTGAAGAGCTGATGATCGTGCTCGGCACCTCGTCGTCCGAGTCGGCCCTGCCACGCATGCTGGCCAAGATGGAGCGTCTGGGCGCGAAGAAATCGGTGGTTGGCCTGGTGATCCCGACCGGCTACTCGTTCAACCTGGACGGCACCTCGATCTACCTGACCATGGCTGCGGTGTTCATCGCCCAGGCCACCGACACCACCATGGACATCACCCACCAGATCACCCTGCTGCTGGTGCTGCTGGTGGCCTCCAAGGGTGCTGCAGGCGTTACCGGCAGCGGCTTCATCGTGCTGGCCGCGACCCTGTCGGCGGTCGGCCACCTGCCGGTTGCCGGCCTGGCGCTGATCCTGGGTATCGACCGCTTCATGTCCGAAGCCCGCGCCCTGACCAACCTGATCGGCAACGCGGTGGCAACCGTGGTGGTGGCCAAGTGGGTCAACGAGCTGGACGAAGACAAGCTGCAAGCCGAGCTGGCTTCGGGTGGTTCGCCGCTGGTCGACACCCGTCCTACCGACGACCTGGGTGTCGCCGAAGGTGCGGTACGCCAGGGCTGAGGTTAGCCAAACGCAAAAAGCCCATCTTCGGATGGGCTTTTTTTTGTGCCTGTGCAGGCGTCTTCGCCGCAAGGCCGGCTCCTGCAGGGCGCTGGCTTGCCGGCGAAGCGTCTACTCCACCCGCGTCTCGCCGGTGAACACCAGCGTCTGCCGACACCGCCGGCACAGATACCGCCGCCCCTGACGCACCAGCCCGTGGCGCTGCGCCGAGAACGGAAAGTCACTGCCCGCACATGGGCACTTGTAGATGTAGCGGGTCACGCTGCGGCGCTTGACTGCATAGTTGTGGCAGCGGTTGGGTGGCAGCTCGTACACCCCGCGCATGATCAGCTGCCACTCCTCGCCATGGGGCTGGATGCGGTCGCCGAACAGTTGATGCGCCACCAGGTGCGCGACTTCGTGGGGCACGGTCTGGCGCAGGAAGTCTTCACTGTTCTCGCGGTACAGCTGCAGGTTGAAGCGCAGCAGGTTTTCGTGCAGGTGCGCGACACCGGCCTTCTGCCCGCGCAGCTTGAAGCTCACCTCGGGACGCAGGAAGGGGCGCTTGAAAAAACTTTCGGCTTGCTGGTAACAGCTTTCGACGCGGGAATTGAGCAGCTCTGGCATATCGGTTGGACACTCCTGGCCGGCAATTATGCCGCAACCCGGGCGGCGCTGCCGAGACCGCTGGTCCGCACAGCATCAAGCCGCCTTGCGGCGGCCTGATGGGTACAGCCCCTAGGTTGGCGTATTGTCTAGCTGGTGTAGACGGGCCCCACGCCCAGTCCCCAGACGATCACGGTGAAGGCCATGATGGCAACCAGCACCACCAGCCCCACCGCCAGCACCGAACTCGAGAACAGAAAGCCCTCGTCGGACGGGATGTTCATGAAGGTCGGCAGGCCCACGTACAGCAGGTACACCGTGTAGCAGATGGCTGCCGTGCCGACGATCATTCCCAGCCACAGGTGCGGGTACAGCGCCGCCAGGCCGCCGATGAACAGCGGGGTGGCGGTGTAGGTGGCGAACGCGATGCATTGGGCCATGCTCGGGGTGGCGTCGTAGGTGCGCGCCATCCAGTGGATGAAGGCGCCCATCACCGCGACGCCGCCCAGCATGGCCAGGTAGGACATCACGGTCATCCAGATCGCGCTGTCGACGGTGAGCATGACCGGTGCGCGGTTGCCGATCACCCAGCCCACCTGGGTGGTGCCGATGAACGCGGAAACGGCGGGTATCGCCGCCAGTATCAAGGTGTGGGTCAGGTACATGTGGCTGATGGTTTCGTCTTCGCCACGGATTTCTTTCCATTCCTGGTCAGGATGGGTGAACAGCCCCAGAACGTGATGGATCATGCCAGTCACTCCCTCGTTGTTGCCATCGCCCCCCAGCGGAGCGCTTGCGCGGCCCAGTGGCTGGGCCTGACGGGATCAGGTCACGCTTGCTGTGGCCTTATGACGCAGTATAGGAAGGGGTTCGCTGCACAAATCCGCTTTTTTAGAGCAAATTGCGCTGTAAGCGCGGCGCTTCATTTCCTTGCAGTCTTTATCGGATGGGCTACGCGAGCGTCAGGTTTGTGCGTAAAATGTGCCGCTTTTGTCACACCTTGCGGATTCAATCGCCATGGGCACCCTTTCGGTCAACCAGAACAAACTGCAAAAACGCCTGCGTCGCCTTGCCGGCGAAGCCGTCGCCGACTTCAACATGATCGAAGAGGGCGACAAGGTCATGGTCTGCCTGTCGGGCGGCAAAGACAGCTACACCATGCTCGATGTTCTGCTGCACCTGCAGAAAGTGGCGCCGATCAAGTTCGACATCGTCGCGGTCAACATGGACCAGAAGCAGCCAGGCTTCCCCGAGCACATCCTGCCGGCCTACCTCGCGACCCTGGGCATCGAGTACCACATCGTCGAGAAAGACACCTATTCGGTGGTCAAGGAACTGATCCCGGAAGGCAAGACCACCTGCTCGCTGTGCTCGCGCCTGCGTCGCGGCACGCTGTACACCTTCGCCGACGAGATCGGTGCGACCAAGATGGCCCTGGGGCATCACCGCGACGATATCGTCGAGACCTTCTTCCTCAACATGTTCTTCAACGGCACGCTCAAGGCCATGCCGCCCAAGCTGCGCGCCGACGACGGTCGCAACGTGGTGATCCGTCCGCTGGCCTACTGCGCCGAGAAGGACATCCAGGCCTACTCGGACATGAAGCAATTCCCGATCATCCCGTGCAACCTGTGCGGCTCGCAGGAAAACCTGCAGCGCCAGGTGGTCAAGGACATGCTGGTGGAGTGGGAGCGCAAGACCCCGGGCCGCACCGAGAGCATCTTCCGCGGCCTGCAGAACGTGGTGCCGTCGCAGCTGGCGGACCGCAACCTGTTCGACTTCACCAACCTGCGCATCGATGAGACCGCCACCCCACGGTTCGTCGATGTTCTGAACCTCTGACCGGCATGCGCGATTATCAGTGGCTGCATGAATTCTGCCTGAACCGCTTCGGTTCGGCGGCGGCGCTCGAGGCGCACCTGCCCGAGCCGTTGAGCCCGGCGCAGCTGCGCCAGATCAGCGACGACCGCTACCTCTCGACCATGGCCCTGCGGGTGTTTCGCGCCGGGCTCAAGCACAGCCTGGTGGACGCCAAGTGGCCGGCGTTCGAGCAGGTGTTCTTTGGCTTCGACCCAGAGAAGGTGGTGCTGATGGGCGCCGAGCACCTGGAGCGGCTGATGCAGGACACCCGCATCATCCGCCACCTGGGCAAGCTCAAGAGCGTGCCGCGCAATGCGCAGTTCATGCTCGACGTGGCCAGGGAGAAGGGCAGTTTCGGTGCGTTGATCGCCGACTGGCCGGTGACCGACATCGTCGGCCTGTGGAAGTACCTGGCCAAGCAGGGCAACCAGATGGGCGGGCTGTCGGCGCCGCGTTTTCTGCGCATGGTCGGCAAGGACACCTTCGTGCCGAGCAATGACGTGGTGGCGGCGCTGGTGGCGCAGGATGTGATCGACCGGCAGCCGACCAGCCAGCGCGACCTGGCCACCGTGCAGCAGGCGTTCAACCAGTGGCATGCCCAGAGCGGGCGGCCGATGTGCCAGTTGTCGATGATGCTGGCGTATACCGTCAACCATTGAGATCGACGGTGTCGCAATCGCGGGTCAAGCCCGCTCCCACAAGGACCGTGGTAATCCTGTGGGAGCGGGCTTGACCCGCGATAGGCGCGCCGCCTATCAGACGCCTTCCCCCGCCACCCGCCGCTCATACTGAAAGCGCCAGCGCACAAACAGCAGCGCACTCACGAACAGCACCAGGCTGATCCCCACTTCCAGCCACCCCAGCAGCGCCCGCGCCGGGTCGAACGCGGCCAGCACGCCCTTGATGAAGTACAGGTTCACCACGAAGCACGTCCACGCATGGGCCCGTGCACTGCCCATCAGCATGCCCGGCAGCACCAGCAGCAACGGCACCAGCTCGATGGCCAGGATCACCCCCACGCGCGCGCCGTGCAGGTTGGCGAACCACAGGTTGTTCACCGTCAGCAACGCCATCAGGCTGAAAAACGCCACCAGGCTCAGCACCCGGGTAGCGCGCACACGTGGCTCCAGCCACTCCAGCGGCGGCAGCACCTTGGGCTTCTTAGCCACGGCCGTTCTCCAGCAGTTTGGCAGTGCTCGCCAGGCGCTGGCCCAGGGCACGGCACAGGGCGATCTCGTCGGCGTCCAGGTCGCGCTTGCCATCGGCCCCGGCATGGTGGCTGGCGCCATACGGCGTGCCGCCGCCCCGGGTGTCGAGCAACGCCGATTCGCTGTAGGGCAGCCCCATGATCAGCATGCCGTGGTGCATCAGCGGCAGCAGCATCGACAGCAGGGTCGACTCCTGGCCGCCATGCAGGCTGGCCGTGGAGGTGAACGCCGCCGCCGGCTTGCCCACCAGCCCGCCGCTCAGCCACAGGCTGCTGGTGCCGTCGATGAAATACTTGAGCGGCGCGGCCATGTTGCCGAAGCGCGTCGGGCTGCCCAGGGCCAGGCCCGAGCAATGGCGCAGGTCGTCGAGGGTGGCATACAGCGCGCCGTTCTCGGGGATGTCGGGGGCCACCGCTTCACACTCGGTGGAAATCGCTGGCACCGTGCGCAGGCGCGCCTCCAGCCCACCCAGTTCGACGCCACGGGCAATCTGCCGGGCCATTTCGCTGGTGGAGCCGTGGCGGCTGTAGAACAGGATCAGGATATAGGGCGCGCTCACGGCAGAATCTCCAGCACCTTCTCGGGCGGCCGGCCAATCACGGCCTTGTTGCCCGCCACCAGGATCGGGCGTTCGATCAGCTTGGGGTGCCGGGCCATGGCGTCGATCAACTGGTCGTCGCTCAGGGCCGGGTCGGCCAGGCCCAGGGTCTTGTATTCGTCTTCGCCACTGCGCAGCAGCTGGCGTGCGCCGATGCCCAGCTTGCCGAGCAGGGCCTTGAGGGTGGCGGCGTCGGGTGGGGTTTCCAGGTAGCGCACCACCTCCGGGGTCAGGCCACGGGCTTCGAGCAATTCCAGCGCGCCACGGGACTTGGAGCAGCGCGGGTTGTGATACAGGGTCAGTTCGGTCATGTTCGGGGTCGCATCCGGCAGGGGGTGGCGGCTATTCTAACCGCAGCGAATTGGCATTTTGCCTGAATCTTGAAGAAGGATTGACCCATGACAAGGCGATTGGCAGCAGCCCTGGCCATCACCGCGAGCCTGTTGCTCGGCGGATGCGGTGTGGACTACGGCCTCGACCAGAACGGCAATGCGGTGAAAGCCGAGCAGATCGAAGGGCGCTGGGTGGTGCTCAACTACTGGGCCGAATGGTGCGGGCCGTGCCGCACCGAGATCCCCGAACTGAACGCAGCCGCCAAGGACTGGCAGGCGCAGGGGATCACCGTACTGGGGGTGAATTTCGACGGCTTGCGCGGCGATGAGCTGAAAAAGGCCAGCCAGGCGCTGGGCATCGACTTCACCGTGCTCGCCGACGACCCGGCCGAGCGCTACGACCTGCCGCGCAGCGAGGCGCTGCCGGTGACCTACATCATCGACGACAAGGGCAAGGTGCGTGAGCAGTTGATGGGCGAGCAGACGGCCGAGGGGCTGGCCGAGAAGATCAAGGTGCTCAAGGGCGCCTGATCGGCGGTGCGCCCATCGCGGGTCAAGCCCGCTCCCACAGCGTTGTGGGGGCGGGCCTGGCCCGCGATGCAGGCGATGCGGTCTGTCAGCCTTCCTCAGGCCAGAAGCGCAGCGGCTTGCCCTGTTCGGGCCAGAAGCGCACCTGCTCGATCGGCGAGATGTCCCAGCGCTGCACGGTCTCCAGCGCCTTCAGAAAGCGCTTTTCCTGCTCCATCAGCGCCGGCGCGCACTGCTTGCGCGTGCTGCCCACCGGGCCAAAGCTGAGTTTCTCGCCGTCCAGCGTATACGGCGCAAACCAGTGGTTGCAGCCGGCATTGCCATACGCCCGGCCATCCTCGGCCAGCGTCAGGGTCAGGTGGCTGTAGTCGATCAGCGGACGTTCGCCAATCCACTCCAGCACGTAGCTCTGCTCCTGTTGCAGCTTCATCGGCTCGGCTGCACAACCGGCCAGGGTCGCGACCACCGCTGCACAGACCATCACGGGTTTCACTTTGCAGCCTCCTGGCATTTCGGGCACAGGTGCTTGTCGCCCTGTGTGCGCCAACCCAATTCGGCGATGCGCGCCACGGCCGCCGGCTTCTGCGCCTTGGTGCCCAGCTTGGCATCCACGGCGAATTCGAAGTCCAGGGTGGCCTGGCAGCCATCGCAGTTGACCTGCCATGCATGAATCGCCAGCTCGCCGAACACCGGGCCCGCCGCTACCGCCACCCACTGGCCGGTGGGGTTGATCAGGTGGCGCACGGTCTCGACCGTCAGGCGCATCGACAGGGTCTTGCTGCCCTTGAGGGTCACCAGCAGTACGTCGCCTTTCTGGATCGAGCCACCGTTGCCGGTGACCTGATAGCGACCGGGTACCAGCGAGCGGCATTCGATCAGGGTGTGTTGCGGATTGAACAGGGTGTAGCGGAAATCGTGTTCGACCATGGGTCCTCCAAATATGGCGCGTATCCTAGCATCATCCCTCGACCAGATTCTGCGGATTGCCTGCCGCCCAGCGGGCAATGTTCTCCAGCGTGGTGGCGGCGATCGCCGCCAGTGCCTCGCGGGTCAGGAAGGCCTGGTGCGCGGTCACGATCACGTTGGGGAAGGTCAGCAGCCGCGCCAGCACGTCGTCCTGCAACGGCAGGTCGGAGCGGTCCTCGAAAAAGATCTGCGCCTCCTCCTCGTACACGTCCAGCCCCAGGTAGCCGAGCTGGCCGCTCTTGAGCGCGTCGATCAGCGCCGGTGTGTCGACCAGCGCGCCGCGCCCGGTATTGATCAGCATGGCGCCCGGCTGCAGGCTGGCCAGGCTCTGTGGGTTGATCAGGTGCCTGGTCTGCGGCGTGAGCGGGCAGTGCAGGCTGATGATGCGCGATTCGCGCAGCAGCTCCGGCAGGTCCAGGTAACGTGCACCCAGCGCCTCCACCTCGGGGTTGGGGTAGGGGTCGTACGCCAGCAACTGGCAGCCGAAGCCTGCCATGATCCGCGCAAACGCCAGGCCGATCTGGCCGGTGCCGACCACGCCGACGGTCTTGCCGTGCAGGTCGAAACCGGTCAGCCCGTGCAGGCTGAAATCGCCCTCGCGAGTGCGGTTGTAGGCACGATGCAGGCGGCGATTGAGGGCAAGAATCAGGGCCACGGCGTGTTCGGCCACCGCATGCGGCGAGTAGGCCGGCACCCGCACCACCGTCAGCCCAAGGCGCTTGGCGGCGGCCAGGTCGACATGGTTGTAGCCGGCCGAGCGCAGCGCGATCAGGCGCGTGCCGCCGGCCTTGAGGCGGCTCAGCACCGGCGCCGAGAGGTCGTCGTTGATGAACGCGCACACCACCTCGTAGCCTTCGGCCAGTGCCGCGGTGTCTTCGGTCAGGCGCGCGCCTTGAAAGTGCAGCGCCAGTTGCGTGGCCCCTGGCGCGCTGCTGAAGCTGTCCTGGTCATAGTGTTGGCTGCTGAAGAGCAAGGCTTGCATGGCATGGTTCCCAAGGGTCGGATGCCGTCAGTGTAACCAACCGGCAAGGCCCGGGCCTTGCCAGAGATCAGGCGCTCTGGCGGGCCACGGTCGTCAGGCGGTTGATGGCCTGGTCCAGTTCGTCGAGGGCACGCTGGGCCTCGGGGTCGTCCTGCTTGAGGAGGGTTTCGCTGCGCTGGCAGGCGGCGCGCAGCTGCGGTACGCCGCAATAGCGCGTGGCGCCATTGAGTCGGTGCACGCGCTCGATGGTGGCGTGGCGGTCGTCGGCCTCGCGGGCGCAGCGGATCGCGTCGCGGTCGGCATCCAGCGAAGCCAGCAGCATGGCCAGCATGTCGGCGGCCAGGTCCGGCTTGCCTGCCGCCAGGCGCAGGCCTTCCTCAGGGTCCAGCACCTTCAGGTCGTTGCCGTCGACCGGCAGTTCGGCGCCGCGCTCGTTGGTCGGGCTGCCCAGTTGCAGGCCGGTCCACTTCAGCACCACCTGGGCCAGCTGGCGCTCACTGATCGGCTTGGTCAGGTAGTCGTCCATGCCGCTGTGCAGCAGGGCGCGCTTCTCGTTGGCCATGGCATGCGCGGTCAAGGCCACGATCGGCAAGGCCGGGGCGCTGCGCGTGGCCTCCCACTGGCGGATCTGTTCGGTGCATTCGCGCCCGTCCATCACCGGCATCTGCACGTCCATCAGCACCAGGTCGAAGTGCTCGTCCTGCACTGCGCTGATCGCCGCATGGCCGCTGTCCACCGCCAGCACATCGGCGCCGAGGTCTTCGAGCAGGGTCTGCACCAGCAGCAGGTTGGCCGGGTTGTCGTCCACGCACAGCACGCGGGGCTGGCGCTGGCCGCTGGGCACCTTGTATTCGCCGCTGGTACGCCTGGGCTGCACCAGCTCGAGCAGGGCCCGGCGCACCTTGCGCGTACACGCAGGCTTGGCGTGCAGCTGGCCGTGGGCATTGGGCAGGTGCGGGTGGTACAGCGCCTGTTCGGTGGTGGGGCACAGCACCAGGGCCTGACAGGCAAAGTGCTCCAGGCGCTGGATGTACTGGCCCAGGCGCTCGGGCGCCAGCGATTGCAGGTTGACCCCCATGATCGCCAGCTCGAACGGCTGGCCGGCAAGGAAGGCGGCCTCGATGCCCTTGAGCAACTGCTCGCTGGTGGTGAAGGTGGTCACGTCCAGGCCGCAGTCCTGCATCTGGTGCGCCAGTGCCTGGCGGGCCAGTTCGTGGTCGTCCACGATTGCCATGCGCCGGCCTTGCAGCGCCTGGGGTGGCAGGTCCTCGGCGTCGTCGCGGGCCTTGGGCAGGTTGAGGCTGATCCAGAACTGCGAACCCTCGCCCGGGGTACTGTCGACGCCGATCTCGCCGCCCATCTGTTCGATCAGGCGCTTGGAGATCACCAGCCCCAGGCCGGTGCCGCCGGGCTGGCGCGACAGCGAGTTGTCGGCCTGACTGAAGGCCTGGAACAGGGCACGCACATCCTGGCTGGACAGGCCGATGCCGGTGTCCTGCACGCAGATGCGCAACTGCACGCTGTCTTCGGTTTCGTCATCGAGCATGGCGCGGGCAACGATGGTGCCTTCGCGAGTGAACTTGATCGCGTTGCTCACCAGGTTGGTGAGGATCTGCTTGAGCCGCAGCGGGTCGCCCACCAGCGACAGCGGGGTGTCGCGGTACACCAGGCTGACCAGTTCGAGCTGCTTGGCGTGGGCCGCCGGGGCGAGGATGGTCAGGGTGTCCTGGATCAGGTCGCGCAGGTTGAACGGGATGCTGTCGAGCACCAGCTTGCCGGCCTCGATCTTGGAGAAGTCGAGGATCTCGTTGATGATTCCCAGCAGGCTGTCGGCGGATTTTTCGATGGTACCCAGGTAGTCGAGCTGGCGCGGGGTCAGTTCGCTTTTCTGCAGCAGGTGGGTAAAGCCCAGGATGCCGTTGAGCGGCGTGCGGATCTCGTGGCTCATGTTGGCCAGGAATTCGGACTTGATGCGGCTGGCTTCCAGGGCTTCCTTGCGCGCCATGTCCAGCTCGATGTTCTGGATCTCGATGGTCTCAAGGTTCTGGCGCACGTCCTCGGTGGCCTGGTCGATGCTGTGCTGCAGCTCTTCATGGGCGTTGTGCAGGGTTTCGGCCATGCGGTTGATGCCATTGGCCAGTTCATCCAGCTCATGGCTGCCCAGGCTCGGCAGGCGCTGTTCGAGGTTGCCGTCCTTGAGCTGGTTGACCGCGAACTTGATCTGCCCGATGGGGCCGTTGATGGTGCGGCTCATGCGCAGCGCCAGCAGGGCGGTCGCGCCCAGGCCCACCAGAATCAGCAGCAGGCTGGCGAACAGGCTGCGGTAGCCGCGCAGCAGCGTGCCATCGTGGGACAGCTCGATCTCGACCCAGCCCAGCAGGCGGTCGGCTTCACCGGGAACCCGTTCGCCGGCCAGCTCGCGATGGCGGCCGAACACCGGCAACAGGTAGCGCGTGGCATCGTTGCCGCTGCGTTGCAGCAACTGGGTGCCGCCACCGCTGGGCTGCTGGTTGAGCATGCTCGGGCCGGCGTGGGCCAGGTGGCTGCGGTCGGGGTGCAGAAACGACACGGCGCGCACGTCGGCCTGCTCCAGCGCCTCGGCGGCGATGCGCTCGAGCTGCGCCGAATCGTTGCGGGCCAGCACCGGGGCCACCAGGGGCGCCAGTTGCTCGGCGATCATGCGACCGCGTTGCAGCAGCTGGGCCTGCAGTTCGCTTTGCTGCAACCAGGTGAAGTAACCACCCAGCACCAGTGCCATCATGCTGGCCGGGAGCAGGGCGAGCAGCAGTACGCGGCTTCTGATTCCCAATCGATTCAGCACGCCCACTCTCCTGTGCTCGGTTAGCGCTGTAGGACCTTCGTCGGCATGTTCCGACGACCCAACTCTGAAAACTACCGCGACTGTGTATCTAATGCACTCATTTGTATCTGTTTTTGTCGATTGTAGGAGGCGCAGGTGCTTTTGTCGGCGCGTGTTGCTTGCATGGGGGGAATGCTCAATAATCGAGCGATTGAGAATTGCTAGCACCCGCCAATGAATCCCGTCGCCATTAACGCCTCAAACATACTTGCCATCGAGGACGATCCGGTCCTGGGTGCCCACCTGCACGAGCAGCTCGAGCGCAGCGGGTTTCTGGTGACCTGGTGCCGCGATGGCCGCGAAGGGCTGCAGATGGCTCGCCAGCGCAGCTTCGATGTGGTGCTGATGGATATCCTGCTGCCCGGCCTGAACGGGCTGGATGCCCTGGCGCGGCTGCGCGAGAAGAGCTCGATACCGGTGATCCTGATGTCGGCGCTGGGCGCCGAAGGCGATCGCATCACCGGCTTCCAGCGCGGCGCCGACGACTACCTGCCCAAACCGTTCAGCATGGTCGAGCTGCGCGTGCGCATCGAGGCTATCCTGCGGCGGGTGGCGCTGGAGCGCCGGCACCAGCCGGGGGAGGGCACGCCCGCGGGCGAACTGGTGTTCGATGAACTGGCCTGCGATGTGCTCCACGGGCAGCAGCGGGCCGGCCTGACCTTAAGCGAGTACCGCCTGCTCGACACCCTGCACCGCAGCCATGAAGAGGTGTTGAGCAAGGCATTCCTTTATCAGCACGTATTGCAGCGCGGCTATGCCCGGCATGACCGCAGCCTGGACATGCACGTGAGCCAGATCCGCCGCAAGCTCAAGGCCATCGGTTACCTGGAGCGCCAGGTGCGCACGGTGTGGGGCAAGGGCTATGTGCTCAGCGCCAGCGAGGACCTGTAGGTGCTCAGCCGTCATTCCCTGTTCTGGAAGCTGGCCTTGCTGCTGGTGGTGTTCTGCCTGCTGATGATTGCCCTGAGCTGGCAGTGGGGCCGGCACATGGAGATCCGCAACGCCTACCTGTCGCCCAAGGCGCGCGCCACCCTCGAAGACTACGCCCGCGAGGCCGAAAACGCCGTGCGCCGTGGCGGGCAGGCCGGCGTGGATGCGTGGCTGACGCAGATGCACGAGCGCGAGCGCGGTTTCGTGGGCGTGATCGGCAGCGATCTGCAATCGCTGGGCAGCGTGCCGCTGACCGACGCCCAGAGCCAGCGCCTGACGTTTCTGCGCGGCACCGACTGGCCGGTAAGCCGGCATTCGGCGCGCTCGCCGTGGATGCTCGTGCCGTTCCCGGACGACTCCAGCCTGGGCAGCCTGGTGATCGAACTGCCGCAGCGGCTGATGCCGGGGCGCCTGAACATGCTGTTCTGGCGCATGGTCACCAACGGCCTGATCCCCGGCTTGCTGACCCTGGTGTTCTGCGTGGGCCTGTATCGCATGCTGATTCGCCCGCTGAGCCAGTTGCGCGAGCAGGCCAATGCCTGGCGCGCCGACCGGCTCACCGCGCGGGTGGCCAGCGACACCACCAGCCGCAAGGACGAGTTCGGCGAGCTGGGGCGCGCCTTCGACGACATGGCCGAGCGCCTGCAGGGCACGGTGGCCCTGCAGCAGCAGTTGCTGCGCGACCTGTCCCATGAAATGCGCACGCCGCTGAGCCGCCTGCGGGTGGCCAGCGAGGGCGAGACCGACCTGGAGGCGCTGCGCGAACGCCTGGGCCGGGAAGTGGACAACATGCAGCGCCTGGTGGAAGACGCCCTGCAACTGGCCTGGCTGGACGCCGAGCGCACGCAGTTGGTCAGCGAACCGATCCAGGTGCAGGCGTTGTGGGAGATGCTGGCGGAGGATGCCTGCTTCGAAAGTGGCTGGCCGCGGGAGCAACTGGTGTGCACGCTGGGGGCCGACTGCTGGGTGCAGGGCAACCTCAACAGCCTGGCCCAGGCGTTGGAGAACATTCTGCGCAATGCCATTCGCCACTCGCCGCCGGGCGGGGTGATACGCCTGGCGGGAAGCCGCCAGGGGGGCCAGTGGCTGCTGTGGCTGGAGGACGAAGGCGGAGGCGTGGACGAGGCGCAGCTGGAACACATCTTCGCGCCGTTCACCCGCCTGGACGACTCGCGGCCGGGGAACGGCGGCTTCGGCCTGGGCCTGAGCATTGCGCGCAATGCCCTGCAGCGTCAGAGCGGGCAGCTGTGGGCGCAGAACAATGCCAAGGGCTTGCGGGTGAACATGCAGCTGCCGGCGGTGATCTAGCACCGCTTCGGCTGTAGGCGCCGGCCTTGCCGGCCAATGCACCACCACCGTTTCAAGTTGCTGCGCGCGGGCTGCTTATATCCCTCGGCTATAACCCTCAACCATTGCGTGATATGGGCCAAAGCCGTTTGCCGGTATGATAGGCGCCCCCGCAGTCTGGATTGCGAAATACGCCATGACCTTGCAGTACCCTACCATCGCCGATTGCGTCGGCAACACGCCCCTGGTTCGCCTGCAGCGCATGGCCGGCGAGACCAGCAATACCCTCCTGCTCAAGCTCGAAGGCAACAATCCGGCAGGCTCGGTCAAGGACCGGCCGGCGTTGTCGATGATCACCCGTGCCGAACTGCGCGGGCAGATCAAGCCAGGCGCCACGCTGATCGAGGCGACCTCCGGCAACACCGGTATCGCACTGGCGATGGCAGCGGCGATCAAGGGCTACAAGATGATCCTGATCATGCCCGACAACTCCAGCGCCGAACGCAAGGCCGCCATGACCGCCTACGGCGCCGAGCTGATCCTGGTCAGCAAGGAAGAAGGCATGGAGGGCGCCCGCGACCTCGCCGAGCGCCTGCAGGCCGAAGGCCGTGGCCAGGTGCTCGACCAGTTCGGCAACGGTGACAACCCCGAAGCCCACTACGTCAGCACCGGCCCGGAAATCTGGCAGCAGACCGGCGGCAGCATCACCCATTTCGTCAGCTCCATGGGCACCACGGGCACCATCATGGGCTGCTCGCGCTACCTCAAGGAGCAGAACCCCAACGTGCAGATCGTCGGCCTGCAACCGATGGAAGGCTCGGCGATCCCCGGGATCCGCCGCTGGCCCCACGAGTACCTGCCGAAGATCTTCGACGCCAGCCGCGTCGACCGTGTGGTCGACATGGCCCAGAGCGAAGCCGAAGAAACTACCCGCCGGCTGGCCCGCGAAGAGGGCATTTTCTGTGGCGTGTCCTCCGGTGGTGCGGTGGCGGCCATGCTGCGCCTGTCGCGCGAGCTGGAAAACGCGGTAATGGTGGCGATCATCTGTGACCGTGGCGACCGTTACCTGTCGACCGGCATCTTCGACGCGGCCAACTGATGTCCAAGGCCAAACGCAATGGCGGTCTGCGCTTCCAGCCGACCGGTGGTACCCGTGCGCCCCAGGTGCCAACGGGCAAGAAACAGCGCCTGAGCATCGAGCGCCTGGCCGGTGACGGCCGCGGCATCGCCTTCTTCGAAGGGCGCACCTGGTTCGTCAGCGGCGCCCTGGCCGGTGAAGAGGTCGAGGCACGGGTGCTCAATGCCCACGGCAAGGTGGTCGAGGCACGCCTGGAGCGTGTGTTCAGCGCCAGCGAGGCGCGGCGCCCGGCGCCGTGCAAGCACTTCGATCGCTGTGGCGGCTGCAACCTGCAGCACCTGCCCCATACCGCTCAGCTCGAACTCAAGCAGCGCCTGCTGGCCGAGCAGTTGCAGCGGGTGGCCGGCGTGGTGCCCGAGCAGTGGGCCGCGCCGTTGTCCGGCCCCGAATTCGGTTACCGCCGGCGCGCCCGCGTGGCGGTGCGCTGGGACGCCAAGGCCCGGAAGCTCGACGTGGGCTTTCGCGCCGAAGCCAGCCAGGACATCGTCGCCATCGACGACTGCCCGGTGCTGGTACAACCCTTGCAGTCGATACTGCGTCACCTGCCGCTGCTGTTGCAGAGCCTGAGCAAGCCACAGGTGGTGGGGCACGTGGAGCTGTTCAGCGGCACCGCCCTGGCACTGCTGCTGCGCCATACCGGGCCACTGGTCGAGGCCGACCTGGCACGTTTGCAGGCGTTCTGCAGCGAGGCGGGTGTACAACTCTGGTTACAAGGTGAGGGGCAACCGGCCCCGGCCAATCCAGCGGACACGCTAGGGTTTACCCTGGAGCCGTGGAACCTGGAATTGGCCTACAGGCCAGGTGACTTCGTGCAGGTCAATGCCCAGGTCAACACCGCGATGATCGAGCAGGCCCTGGCATGGCTTGCGCCACAGGCCGACGAGCGTGTGCTGGACCTGTTCTGCGGCCTTGGCAACTTTGCCCTGCCGCTGGCCCGGCAGGCCCGCGAAGTGGTGGCGGTGGAAGGGGTGCAGGCCATGGTCGATCGGGCCGCGGCCAATGCCCAACGCAACAAACTGCATAACACGCAGTTTTTTCAGGCCGATTTATCCCAGCCTCTGGCGACTTCAGGCTGGGCGGCAGGAGGCTTTTGTGCGGTACTCTTGGACCCACCGCGCGACGGTGCCTTCGAGGTGGTGCGCAACATCGCCGCACTTGGCGCCCGACGTCTGGTCTACGTGTCGTGCAACCCGGCGACGCTGGCCCGCGACACCGTCGAGCTGGTCAAGCAGGGGTACCGGTTAAAATGTGCCGGGATCCTCGACATGTTTCCGCAGACTGCGCATGTCGAGGCCATGGCGTTATTCGAGGTGGGTTAGCGACGCTGGCCCGCCCGGTGTAGCCCCTTCGATCTGGCAGGGGCGACACCCGTGTTTTCAAGCGCATGAGCATGCGCTGTAGGGAAAGGTAAACAAAGATGGTACAGGTGAGAGTGCACCAGCCGGTCAACACCGACGGCAGTATCAATCTCGAAGCATGGCTGGATCATGTGGTCAGCGTCGACCTGGCGCTGGACCGGGAAGCCCTCAAGGCGGCCTGCGAGTTCGCTCAGGACATAGAGAAAAAAGGTAACCCGGCCAAGCATTCCTGGGCCGACGGTACCTCGAGCTTCCAGGCGGGCCTGGAGATCGCCGAGATTCTCGCCGACCTCAAGCTCGACCAGGACTCCCTCGTGGCGGCGGTCATCTACCGTGCGGTGCGTGAAGGCAAGGTGACCCTGGCCGAGGTGGGCCAGCGTTTCGGCCCGGTGGTGTCCAAGCTGATCGACGGCGTGCTGCGCATGGCGGCCATCAGTGCCAGCCTCAGTCCGCGCCATTCGCTGGTGCTGGGCTCGCAGGCGCAGGTCGAGAACCTGCGCAAGATGCTCGTGGCGATGGTCGACGACGTGCGCGTGGCGCTGATCAAGCTGGCCGAACGAACCTGCGCCATTCGTGCGGTGAAGGGCGCCGACGACGAGAAGCGCAACCGCGTGGCCCGCGAGGTGTTCGACATCTACGCGCCGCTGGCCCACCGCCTGGGCATCGGCCACATCAAGTGGGAGCTCGAAGACCTCTCGTTCCGCTACCTGGAACCCGACCAGTACAAACAGATCGCCAAGCTGCTGCACGAGCGCCGGCTCGACCGCGAGCGCTTCATCAGCGACGTGATGAACCAGCTGCAGAACGAGCTGCTGGCCACGGGCGTCAAGGCCGACATCAGCGGCCGGGCCAAACATATCTATTCGATCTGGCGCAAGATGCAGCGCAAGGGCCTGGAGTTCAGCCAGATCTACGACGTGCGCGCCGTGCGCGTGCTGGTGCCCGAGATGCGCGACTGCTACACCGCGCTGGGCATCGTGCATACCCTGTGGCGGCACATCCCCAAGGAGTTCGACGACTACATCGCCAACCCCAAGGAGAACGGCTACCGCTCGCTGCACACCGCGGTGATCGGCCCCGAGGGCAAGGTGCTGGAGGTGCAGATCCGCACCCATGCCATGCACGAGGAGGCCGAACTGGGCGTTTGCGCGCACTGGCGCTACAAGGGCACCGACGTCAAGCCCAGCTCCAACCACTACGAGGAGAAGATCTCGTGGCTGCGCCAGGTGCTGGAATGGCACGAGGAACTGGGGGACATCGGCGGCCTGGCCGAACAGCTGCGCGTGGATATCGAGCCGGACCGGGTGTACGTGTTCACCCCCGACGGCCACGCCATCGACCTGCCCAAGGGCGCCACGCCGCTGGACTTCGCCTACCGCGTGCACACCGAGATCGGCCACAACTGCCGGGGCGCCAAGATCAACGGGCGCATCGTGCCGCTCAACTACAGCCTGCAGACCGGCGAGCAGGTGGAGATCATCACCAGCAAGCACGGCAACCCGAGCCGCGACTGGCTGAACTCGAACCTGGGCTACGTCACCACCTCGCGGGCGCGGGCCAAGATCGTGCACTGGTTCAAGCTGCAGGCCCGCGACCAGAACGTCGCCGCCGGCAAGACCCTGCTCGAGCGCGAACTCAACCGCCTGGGCCTGCCGCAGGTGGACTTCGAGCGCCTGGCCGAAAAGGCCAACCTCAAGACTGCCGAAGACATGTTCGCCTCGCTGGGCGCCGGCGACCTGCGCCTGGCGCACCTGGTCAACGCCGCGCAGCAACTGGTGGAGCCGGACCGCATCGACCACATCGAGCTGGTGCCGCGCAAGGCCACCGGCTACAAGCCGGGCAAGCGCGGGGATATCCAGATCCAGGGCGTGGGCAACCTGCTGACGCAGATGGCCGGGTGCTGCCAGCCGCTGCCGGGCGATGCCATCGTCGGCTACATCACCGTGGGTCGTGGGGTGACCATTCACCGCCAGGACTGCGCCTCGGTGCTGCAACTGGCCGGTCGCGAGCCGGAGCGCATCATCCAGGTCAGCTGGGGCCCGGTGCCGGTGCAGACCTACCCGGTGGACATCATCGTGCGTGCGTATGACCGCCCGGGCCTGCTGCGCGACGTGTCGCAGGTGCTGCTCAACGAGCGCATCAACGTGCTGGCGGTGAACACCCGTTCGAACAAGGAGGACAACACTGCGCTGATGTCGCTGACCATCGAGATCCCGGGCCTGGACGCCCTGGGGCGCTTGCTGGGGCGCATTTCGCAGTTGCCCAACATCATCGAGACGCGTCGCAACCGTACGCCTTGAGGGCGCCATTGCGGGCAGGCCCGCTCCTGCAGGATCCTTGTGGGAGCGGGTTTGACCCGCGATGAGGCCAGACCTGCCGAACAGAGAGCACACGATGTACACCCTAGACGACCTGCTCCACCTCATGGCCCGCCTGCGCGACCCGCAGTACGGCTGCCCGTGGGACCTCAAGCAGACCTACGCCACGATCATCCCGCACACCCTCGAAGAAGCCTACGAGGTGGCCGACGCCATCGAGCGCAGCGACTTCGAGCACTTGCAGGGCGAACTGGGCGACCTGCTGTTCCAGGTGGTGTATTACGCCCAGCTGGCCCGTGAAGAGGGCCGTTTCGAATTCGCCGGGGTGATCGACAGCATCACCCGCAAGCTGATCCGTCGCCACCCGCACGTATTCCCCACCGGCGAGCTCCATGCGCCGCTGGACCTGCCACGGCTCGATGAAGAACAGGTCAAGCAGCGCTGGGAAGAGATCAAGGCCCAGGAGCGCGCCGAAAAGGGCGAGCCCGAACAACTGTCGCTGCTCGACGACGTGCCGGCGGCCTTGCCGGCCCTGTCGCGTGCGGCCAAACTGCAAAAGCGTGCGGCCCAGGTCGGATTCGACTGGGACGACCCGTTGCCGGTGCTGGACAAGGTGCGCGAGGAGCTGGACGAAGTACTCCAGGCCATGGCCGACAACGACCCGGCGGCGCTGGCCGACGAGGTGGGCGATTTGCTGTTCGCCACCGTCAACCTGGCCCGTCACCTCAAGCTGGACCCGGAAAACGCCCTGCGTGGCGCCAATCGCAAGTTCGAACGACGTTTCCGTTTTATCGAACAGGCATTGCGCGACATGGGGCGTCCGATTGAAGATTGCACCCTCGAAGACTTGGACGCGCTCTGGGGCGAAGCCAAACGTCAGGAAAAGAACCTGCCCAGCTGCGGCTGAGCTGTTGCATAAGTGAGTGAACACCGATGAGCCTTTCCCTTCGTGACCAACTGCTCAAAGCCGGCCTGGTCAACCAGAAGCAGGTCAAGCAGGTCAGCAAAGAACAGAAGAAACAGAAACGCCTGGAGCACAAAGGCCAGGTCGAAGTCGACGACACCCAGCAGCGCCTGGCCAAGGAAGCCATGGCCGAGAAGGCCAAGCGTGACCAGGAGCTCAACCGCCAGCAGCAGGAAAAGGCCGAGCAGAAGGCCCGTGCCGCCCAGGTCAAGCAGTTGATCGAGGTGTCGCGCCTGCCCAAGCTGACCACCGAGGACTACTACAACTTCGTCGACGACAAGAAGGTCAAGCGCCTGTCGGTCAACGCGTTGATGCGCAGCAAGCTGAGCAGCGGCTCGCTGGCGATCGTGCAGCATGGCGGTGGCTACGAGGTGATCCCGCGTGAGGCCGCGCTGAAGATCCAGGAGCGCGACCCGCAGCGCATCGTGCTGCTCAACACCCAGGTCGAAGCGCCGGATGCGGACGACCCGTACGCCGCCTACGTCATCCCGGATGACCTGATGTGGTAAGCCTGCTGGGCTAGACACGACAAACCCCGCCTCGGCGGGGTTTGCTGTTTCTGAAGACGGGGAATTACTGGGGTTGGCGCTTGGCTTCGAGGTACTCCAGTTCGATCCGGTAGCTGTGGGCTTCCTGTTCGTTGTGGAACATGCCGACCAGCTGGTCCTGCTGATGCACATCCCAGATACGCACGCCTGCGGCCAGGCCTTCGTGGGACAGTTTCGATTCATCGCGCTCAGTTACTTTGACAGTCATCTGCTAACTCCAAATCCAGTTAACTGCGGCACCGTGTCGCAGGCCTCTTTTATAGAATTTGTTAGCAGCCTAAGTAAATGCTTGGCGCATGAAACATCTTTCATGCCGCACGGTCGAGGCTACTCCTTCGCCAGCAAGGCTGGTGTCTGCAGGGAGGGCCACGCCACAAAAACAAAACCCCGCACAAGGCGGGGTTTCGGGTAATGCACGCTAGCGGCCTGTCAGCTGCCCTTGACCGACTTGCCGTCGACCGTGCCGTCCTGCAGCACGATCACGTACTCCTTGCCGTCGGTCTCGACCTGGCGCAGTTGCACCAGCAGGTAGTCCCAGTCCTTGGCGAACCACAGCTCGGTGACGCGCTTGCTCTGGCTCGGGTCGCGCACGCGCTCGACCTTGATCGCATCGACCTGGCCGGTCTTGGTGCTGACCTTTTCGGTACCCAGCACGCGGAAGTCGTAGGTGTCGATCTCGTCGCCATCCACCACCTGGTAGGTCATGCTCTTCTTGCCGGCTGCCACGTCATGCTGCAGGGCCAGCTGGTAGGACGACTTGTCCAGCACGCCGCGGTTGAGCGGCAGGTTGACCGCGTCGCCACGGTCGGAGCCGGTGATCTTCTTGCTCGACCAGTCGAAGTCCAGGTCGACCTTCTTGGCCTTGCCCAGGCCGCCACGTTCGAAGTGGTAGGTCTGCGGCAGCAGGGTGTCCTTGTCCAGGCGCAGGGTACTTTGTTCGGTCAGGCTGGCAATCATCATCGAGGCCTTGAAGTTGAGGCTCCAGGTCCCGTTGGCGTTCTTGGCCAGGCTGCGCTCGGCGGTGCCGCTCATGGGCAGTTGCTTCCAGTCGGCGGTGTAGCTGGCCGAAAAAGGCTTCAGATCGGCTGCCTGAAGCGGCAGTGCAAGCACGGCAAGTGCGAAGAGCAGGGCACGACGCATAAAATCTCCTAGGGTCGAATCAAGTGGCCGCTGGCCGCCAAGGGCTGGCCATCCAGTAGAGCACCGTGCTCGCCAAGGCGCAAACGGCCTTCGGCGAACCAGCGCACCGCCAGCGGATAAATCAGGTGTTCCTGGCTGTGAACCCTCTGGGCCAGTTGCGCCGGCGTGTCATCCGAGACTACCGGTATCACAGCCTGTACGACCAGTGGCCCGCCATCGAGTTCCTCGGTGACGAAGTGCACACTGCAGCCATGCTCGGCATCCCCGGCTTCCAGCGCCCGCTGGTGGGTATGCAGGCCCTTGTACTTGGGCAGCAGGGAAGGGTGGATATTGAGCAGGCGGCCGTGGTAATGGCGCACGAAACCGGCACTGAGGATACGCATGAAGCCGGCCAGCACCACCAGCTGCGGGGCAAAGCCGTCGATCAGCTCGACCAGCGCCGCGTCGAAGGCCTCGCGGCCGTCGAAGGCCTTGTGGTCGAGCACGGCGGTGTCGATGCCCGCATCGCGGGCGCGCTGCAGGCCGTAGGCATCGGCGCGGTTGGAGATCACCGCGCGGATCCGCACCGGGCTGTCGCCGGTGCGGGTACTGTCGATCAGGGCCTGCAGGTTGCTGCCGGTGCCGGACAGCAGCACCACTACATCACAAGACGTGCTCGGCATCAGTGCGCCTTGAGGTTCTTCAGCTCGACCTGGGCGGCGCCTTCGGCAGCGGTGGCGATCTGGCCGATCACCCAAGGCTGCTCGCCGGCTTCGCGCAGCACGTTCAGGGCGTTGTCGACCTGATCCTGACCCACGCAGATCACCATGCCCACGCCGCAGTTGAGTACGCGGTGCATTTCGGTCTCGTCGACGTTGCCCTGCTGCTGCAGCCAGTCGAATACCGCCGGGCGCTGCCAGCTGGCCACGTCGACCACGGCCTGGGCGCCTTTTGGCAGCACGCGCGGGATGTTGTCGAGCAGGCCGCCACCGGTGATGTGGGCCATGGCCTTGACCGCGCCGGTGTCCTTGATCAGCTTGAGCAGCGGCTTGACGTAGATGCGGGTCGGGGCCATCAGCAGTTCGGTCAGCGGCTTGCCGTCGAGCTGGACGTTCTGGATGTCGGCGCCGGCCACTTCGATGATCTTGCGGATCAGCGAGTAACCGTTGGAGTGCGGGCCCGACGATGGCAGGGCGATCAGGGCGTCACCGGCAGCCACCTTGGAGCCGTCGATGATCTCGGCCTTTTCCACCACGCCGACGCAGAAGCCGGCCAGGTCGTAGTCTTCGCCTTCGTACATGCCCGGCATTTCAGCGGTTTCGCCGCCTACCAGCGAGCAGCCTGCCAGTTCGCAGCCGGCGCCGATGCCGGTGACCACGTCAGCCGCGGTGTCGACGTTGAGCTTGCCGGTGGCGTAGTAGTCGAGGAAGAACAGCGGCTCGGCGCCGCACACCACCAGGTCGTTGACGCACATGGCGACCAGGTCCTGGCCGATGGTGTCGTGCTTGTTCAGGTTCAGTGCCAGGCGCAGCTTGGTGCCCACGCCGTCGGTGCCCGAAACCAGCACCGGCTGCTTGTAGCCGGCCGGAATTTCGCAGAGGGCGCCGAAGCCCCCCAGGCCGCCCATGACTTCCGGGCGCGCCGTGCGCTTGGCGACGCCTTTGATGCGTTCGACCAATGCTTCACCGGCGTCGATGTCTACACCGGCGTCCTTGTAGCTCAGGGAGGGTTGCTTGCTCATGATCCAGGCCTTTAGGGGGAGGGATTCGGGGGAATCGACCGGCACCTGCCAGGCATTGCGAGGGTTTTCCTGCTGCCTGAGCGTCGCCGGTCTGCGAAGGCGCGCGATTTTATCAGGGTTACCCGGTAGCGGCCATCCTCAGGCCGACGGGCAGGGCCTCATTCGACATAAAAACATTGATTCGGTATGGCCGCTGGTTGCCGCGCCATGGGCTGTATAAGGTATAGGTAATGAAATTTGACCGCAGGGCTGAATGTTTTACCCGCGGGGGTGGTCAGAGCTTCACTTTTCACTGACCGCGCTTTCTATTTACCTGGACAGGAATCCTCCATGCGTTTGCGTTCATACCTGGCCGTTGGCTGCCTTGCCCTGTTTGGCCTGAGCGTTCAGGCCGAAACCCTCACTGGCCTTTATCAGGTGCGCGAGCCGGTCAGCGGCGAGGGCACCGAAGCCCGCGCCCAGGCCACCCAGAATGCCCTGAGCACCCTGGTGGTGCGCCTCACGGGCGACCCCAAGGCGCCGCAGAGTGCGGGCCTGGCAGGGCTACGCAAGGACCCGCAGCAAGTCATCAGCCAGTTCGGTTTCGAGGCCGGCCCGCCGGAAACCGTGCTGGTGGATTTCGACCCCGGCAGCACCGACCGGGCGCTGCGCCAGGCCGGGCTGGCCCTGTGGGGCAGCAACCGGCCGGCCATCCTCGGCTGGTGGTTGAACGACAGCGTGGGCGGTTCGAGCCTGGTGGGCGATGGCCAGAGCAGCGCCGAACCGCTGCGCCGCGCCGCGCAACACCGTGGCTTGCCGCTGCGCCTGCCCATGGGCGACCTGAACGAGCAACTGGTGGCCACTGCCAAGAACCTCGAAGGCACCGACCCCGCGCCCCTGCGCGAGGCCTCCGAGCGCTACGCGGCCGATGCGTTGCTGGCGGTGCATGCCACCGAGGGCGAGGGCAAATGGCAGGGCACCTGGCGCCTGTGGCTGGGCGACCAGCGCGAGCAGGGCAAGGTCGAAGGCGCCGATCAGGCCGCCCTGGCCGATGCGGTGATGCTGGCCGTCAGCACGCGCCTGGCGCCGCGCTTTGTCGCGCGGCCGGGCACCGGTGGCGAAAACCAGATACAGGTGCAGGGCATGACCCTGGAGCGCTATGCGCAGCTTTTGCAGACCCTTGAGCCGCTGGGCGGGCGCCTGACCTATGTGGACGGCGATACCCTGACCTACACCGTCAGCGGCACCCCCGAACAGGTGCGTGCGCAACTGGGCCTGGCCAGGCTGCAGGAGGTGCCGGCAGAGGCCGCCGCCCCAGCGCCGGTCGCACCCGCAGCCCCAGGCGAGGCCCAGGTGGCTGCGCCCGCACCGTTCACCGGTTTGCGGTTTCGTTGGCAGGGAGCGTGACTGAATGATGGATACACGCCGTTGGGTATGGGTGTTGGGGGGGCTGGTAATCGGCACGCTGCTGTACTTCTTGCACGGGATCCTCTCGCCCTTCCTTATAGGTATCGGCCTGGCGTACCTGGCCGACCCGCTGGTGGACCGGCTGGAGCGCGCCGGGCTGTCACGCACCTGGGGCGTGGTGGTGGTGTTCGCCCTGTTCACCCTGGTGTTCATGGCGATGCTGCTGGTGCTGATCCCGATGCTGGCCAAGCAGTTGGTGCGCCTGTACGAGCTGGCACCACAGATGCTCGACTGGTTGCAGCACGTGGCGCTGCCGTGGGTGCAGACGCGCCTGGGGCTGGCCGATGGCTTCTGGAAGTTCGACAAGATCAAGTCGGCGATCAGCGAGCACATGGGCCAGACCACCGACATCGTCGGCATCGTGCTCAGCCAGGCTACCGCGTCCGGGCTGGCGCTGATCGGCTGGTTGGCCAACATGGTGCTGATCCCCGTGGTGGGCTTCTACCTGCTGCGCGACTGGGACCTGATGATGGCCAAGCTGCGCCGCCTGTTGCCGCGCCAGCGCGAAGAGCAGGTGGTGTCGCTGGCCCTGGAATGCCACGAGGTGCTCGGTGCGTTCGTGCGCGGGCAGTTGCTGGTGATGCTGGCGCTGGGGGTGATCTACGCCGCCGGGTTGATGCTGGTGGGCCTCGAACTGGGCCTGCTGATCGGTATCATGGCCGGGCTTGCGGCCATCGTGCCGTACATGGGTTTCATCATCGGCATCGGCGCGGCATTGATCGCCGGCATGTTCCAGTTCGGCGGCGACCTGTACC
Source organism: Pseudomonas sp. FBF18 (assembly GCF_024261405.1). Lineage (NCBI taxonomy): Bacteria > Pseudomonadati > Pseudomonadota > Gammaproteobacteria > Pseudomonadales > Pseudomonadaceae > Pseudomonas > Pseudomonas sp. FBF18. The sequence continues at coordinate 528,789 of NZ_QKRS01000001.1, forward strand.
CGATGCTGGGCATCGTCGCGGTGTTCATGGTGGGCCAGGCCCTTGAAGGCATGGTGCTCACGCCGTTGCTGGTGGGCGACCGCATCGGTCTGCATCCGGTGGCGGTGATCTTCGCGATCCTGGCCGGCGGCGAGCTGTTCGGGTTCACCGGGGTGTTGCTGGCGCTGCCGGTGGCGGCGGTGATCATGGTGTTGCTGCGGCACATGCACGACCTCTATAAAGAGTCGGACATGTATGCTGGTGAAATCGACCCGGACCTTTGAAGGACACCCTGAGTGATGGAACATGAAACCGACCACGCCTGTGCATTGGCAGGCGTGATGGATGCATTGCCGCTGCTGGCCGATGACCTCGACGAGGATGAGGTGGCAGCGGCCCTGCAGCAGCAGGGCTACTCGCGGCACGCGGCCGAGAAGCTCACGATGTTCGTACCCTCGGCGTTTTCCTGGGTGGTGCTCAAGCGTCTGGGGCTCAAGGCGCTGCCCAGTCATTTCACGGCCTATGACCAGGACGACAATGCGGTGCGGATCCCGGTCGCCAATCAGCACTACTTCACCGCGGCGCTGACCCTGGCCTACAACACCTTCGAGAATGGCTGGAGCGCCGCACTACCGCGCAGCACCTTCCAGCGCGTTGCCGGGCGCAGTTCGGAGATGAACGCGGCCAACCAGGTACTGGATAAGGAAGGCTCGCTCGAAGGGGCGAGCATCAACACCGTGGAGCTGTTTCGCCTGAGTGCAGAGGAACTGCTGGAGGATTGACCCATGCCTGCCCCATATGCCGCGCAAGCCTTTGATTTTGCTAACGCATTGTGCGGTTGGCGTCACGGGTATAGACTTTGCGGACTTTTCACCAAAGGCCCCTTGCGGTTCCTCGGGACTGCCCAGCCAGCATGAAACCGATCCAGTTGCCCCTGGGTGTGCGTCTGCGTGATGACGCCACCTTCATCAACTACTATCCGGGTGCCAACGCCGCCGCATTGGGCTACGTCGAGCGACTCTGCGAAGCCGACGCCGGCTGGACCGAAAGCCTGATCTACCTGTGGGGCAAGCAGGGCGTAGGGCGTACCCACCTGCTGCAGGCCGCGTGCCTGCGCTTCGAGCAACTGGGCGAGCCTGCGGTGTACCTGCCTCTGGCGCAACTGCTCGATCGCGGCGTGGAACTGCTCGACAACCTGGAACAGTACGAACTGGTGTGCCTGGACGACCTGCATGTGATTGCCGGCAAGCCGGACTGGGAAGAGGCCATGTTCCACCTGTTCAACCGCCTGCGCGACAGCGGCCGCCGCTTGCTGCTGGCAGCGTCCAGCTCCCCACGGGAATTGCCGATCAAGCTGGCCGACCTGAAGTCGCGCCTGACCCTGGCGCTGATCTTCCAGATGCGCGCCCTGTCGGATGAAGACAAACTGCGTGCCCTGCAATTGCGCGCTTCGCGCCGGGGCCTGCACCTCACCGACGAAGTGGGGCATTTCATCCTGACCCGAGGCACGCGCAGCATGAGCGCACTGTTCGACCTGCTCGAACGCCTCGACCAGGCTTCACTGCAGGCGCAGCGCAAGCTGACCATCCCGTTTTTGAAAGAGACATTGGGCTGGTAGGGCCGGCCCAGAGCCTCGGCACATAAAAGTCACATTTTTTTCGATTGAATTTGCAAATCGATCCGATAGAAGGCATAGTCTCGGCTTCATCAAATTCAAGCCACGGTCGTGCCCATGCTAAATCGCTTCGCACCCCTCGTGCCCCTCGCACTTGTGACCTTGCTGTTCGGCTGCGCGACCACCGGTCCTGTCACCCACCAGCAGGCTCCCGCTCCAGTTGCTGCCCAGGCTGCCGCCAAGCCTTCCACCGCCGCGTCGGTGTTCGAAGAAGAGCTGGCCACCGAGCAGGACCTGGAAGCGTTCTCCTCCAGCACCAAGCCCTACGAACTGCCAGCCCTGGCCGACAACATTCTCGAACGTGGCATGTCCCTGATCGGTACCCGCTACCGTTTCGGCGGCACCTCGGAGAAGTCCGGCTTCGACTGCAGCGGCTTCATCGGCTACCTGTTCCGCGAAGAGGCCGGCATGAACCTGCCGCGCTCCACCCGCGAAATGATCAACGTGAAAGCCCCGCTGGTTGCGCGCAACAAGCTCAAGCCAGGCGACCTGCTGTTCTTCAGCACCAATGGCCGCGGCCGCGTCAGCCACGCCGGCATCTACCTGGGCGACGATCAGTTCATTCACTCCAGCAGCCGCCGCAGCGGTGGCGTGCGCATCGACAATCTCGGTGACCGCTACTGGAGCAAGACCTTCATCGAAGCCAAGCGCGCGCTGGCCATGGCACCGACTACCCTGTCGCGTAACTGAGTCTGCGCGTGATGTCCCGCACGGCGGCGTAGCTGAAAAGCTCGCCGCCGTGCGTGTTTACAGAAAACGTCTAATCTAGTTTCTCACCTATTTCCGACTTGGGGTCGGGCGGCTTCAGACAGGATGTTCTGACTATGTCGATACTCGCGCGCGTTGCTGTACTTTCCCTGGCGGCCCTGCTGGGTGCCTGCTCCAGCCATGCCCCGCAGAAACCTCAGGTGGTCGAACCGAAGGTGATGGCGCCCCAGGTGTATTTCTCGCCAGTGGCCGAGGATGTGCTGTTCCGGGCCCTGGGCCTGGTGGGCACGCCTTACCGCTGGGGCGGCAATACCCCGGACTCGGGGTTCGATTGCAGCGGGCTGATTGGCTACGTGTACCGGGACGCGGCGGGTATCGCCCTGCCGCGCTCAACCCGCGAGATGATCGGCATTCGTGCCCCGGACATCGACAAGGGTGCGTTGCAGTCGGGCGACCTGGTGTTCTTCGCCACCAATGGCGGCACCCAGGTGAGCCATGCCGGTATCTACGTGGGCGAGGGGCGTTTCGTGCATGCACCGTCAACGGGCGGTACGGTGCGCCTGGACTACCTGTCCAACAGCTACTGGCAGAAGACCTACCTCAACGCCAAGCGCGTGCTGCAGCCGGCACACCTGGCGCGCAATCCCTGACAGCGTGGCCTGCAAAGCCGGCTCCAGCAGGAGCCGACCTTGCCGGCGAACACGTCAGCGCAGTGCTACTGCGCCTTGCTCACCCGCCAGATCACATTGCCCACGTCGTCGGCCACCAGCACCCCGCCACGCTGATCGTTCACCACGCCGACCGGGCGCCCCATGGCCTTGCCGTCCTCGTCGAGAAACCCGGTCAGCAGATCAATGGGCTTGCCCGACGGTTTGCCCGCCGTGCTGAACGGCACGAAGATCACCTTGTAGCCACTGTGCGGCTTGCGGTTCCATGAGCCGTGCTGGCCGATGAACGCGCCCTGGTCGAACGGCGCCGGCAAGGCGTTCGGCACGGTAAACGCCAGCCCCAGCGAGGCGGTGTGCGGCCCCACCGCATAGTCCGGCGCTATCGCGCTGGCCACCAGCTTTGCATCCTGCGGCTGTACGCGCTCATCCACATGCTGCCCGTAATAGCTGTAGGGCCAGCCATAGAAGGCGCCGTCCTTCACCGACGTGATGTAGTCCGGCACCAGGTCGCTGCCGATCTCGTCACGTTCGTTCACCGCCGTCCACAGCTGCTGGCTATGGGGTTCCCAGGCCAGGCCGTTGGGGTTGCGCAGGCCGGTGGCGAACAGGCGCTGGCTGCCGGTGGCCGGGTCGACCTCCCAGATCGCGGCGCGGCCTTTCTCCTGCTCCATGCCGTTCTCGGCCACGTTGCTGTTGGAGCCCACGGTCACGTACAGCTTCTTGCCGTCGGGGCTGGCGATCACGTTCTTGGTCCAGTGGTGGTTGAGCGTGCCGCCCGGCAGGTCGACCACCTTGGTGCCGCTGCCCTGCAGGCGGGTGGCGCCTGGCTCGTAGGTGAAGCGCAACAGCCGATCGGTGTCGGCCACATAGAAGTCGTTGCCCACCAGGGCCATGCCGAACGGCGAGTTCAGCCCCTCGATGAAGGTGGTGCGGGTGTCGGCCACGCCGTCCTTGTCGCTGTCACGCAGCAGGGTGATGCGGTTGGGGCTGGGCACTCCGGCACCGGCGCGGCCCATCACCTTGCCCATCACCCAGCCCTTGATGCCCTTGACGTCATCGGGTTTAGGCGGCGCGTTGGTCTCGGCCACCAGCACGTCGCCGTTGGGCAGCACGTACAGCCAGCGCGGGTGGTCGAGCTTGTCGGCGAAGGCCACCACCTGGGTGCCTGCCGCAGCCTTGGGTTTGCCGCCCTCTGGCCAGCCGATGGCCGGCGCGATGTTTACCGTGGGGATCAGGGTCTTGTTCGGTTCGGGCAGGCGCGGCGACGGGCCGGTGCCATCGGTGACGTCCAGGCGGGCGTTCTCGCCGCAGGCCACCAGCCCGGTGGTGAGTGCCAGCAGTACAGCAATGCGCATGTTGCCCATGATCGGTGTCCCTCGCGAAGTTGGCCGTGTCCAGTAAGGTAGAGGCGGGCACGTCGGCGAGGTTCCCTCGACAGGGGCTCAGGCCTGCTTGAGCAGCAGCGCGATGCCGGGGTGGTAGCGGCCCACGTCGTCGTGCAGCTTGCGGTAGCCATAGGGGAACACCCAGGCGATGGCGCATGCATTGTGCTTCTGCAGGTCGTCGACCAGGTCCTGAAGCTCTTCGGGGCTGGCGTGTTGCCCGGCCTTGTACGGGCTGACGAACAGCGCGGCGACCTTGAGCTGGCTGGCATAGCCCACCAGGCGAGCCTGGGCGACGCTCTCCTGCAGGGCATCGGTGAGGTCGAGCTTGCCGACCCGTGGCCAGCGCTGGGTGGCTTGCAGGTAGGCGGTCTCTTCCTTGCTGGCGATCACCAGGTCGCAGTGCGCCGCACGCTCGCCTTCGTCGCGCTGCTTCTTGGTCTGCGCACCCTGCAAGGTCACCAGCTCCGCCTGCCAGGCCGCCGCGCCCAGCACGCCAAGGTTGCTTTGCACGCCTTGCCAGTAGGGGGCGTCGCTGTCGCCCAGGGTCTGGTTGTAGCGCTCCAGGCACTCGGCCCAACGTTCCAGGGCGGGGCGCAGGAACTCCAGACGCGGGTTGTTGATGATCAGACCTTGCATGCCGTGCTCCATTGTTATTGTGGATCGGAGAGGTGCGGATAATGGCTATGTGATATCACTGCAGTGAGTGTGACACAAGATGACATAAATGCCATTGATCCAGACCGCTTCGCAGCGCCTTTGATTGACGCTCATGGCCCAACCCTCTAACCTTCGCGACTTGTTTCAGGTGCTCTGCGGCCAAGGTGCCGGCAGGGTGAAACAGGGAAGCCGGTGGGCACGTGCAACGTGCGATTCCGGCGCTGCCCCCGCAACGGTAAATGAGTCGGGATCGCGCAGGGCCACTGGGTGCAACAGCCCGGGAAGGCGCGCGATCCGGGTCGATCAGACCCGCCCATGAGCCCGGAGACCGGCCTGTCACAGATCAACGGCATCACGGAGGGTGATGCGCGGTTCTCCCGGCCAGTGGCAGGGCCTGCGCGTTTTCCGTGTGCCATCGCCAACCTGCTGTCGCGCCGACTCGATCCCCCCGGTCCCTGTGCGCGCCAGTTGCCCACGGAGCCTCCGATGACCGACACCACCGATCGCGACGAACGCCATCTGGCGCGCATGCTGCGCAAAAAAGCGGTAATCGACGAACGCATTGCCAACTCGCCCAACGAATGCGGCCTGCTGCTGGTACTCAGCGGCAACGGCAAGGGCAAGAGCAGCTCGGCCTTCGGCATGCTGGCGCGGGCCCTGGGCCACGGCATGCAATGTGGCGTGGTGCAGTTCATCAAGGGCCGCAACAGCACCGGCGAGGAGCTGTTCTTCCGCCGCTTCCCCGAACAGGTGCGCTACCACGTGATGGGCGAGGGCTTTACCTGGGAAACCCAGGACCGCCAGCGCGACATCGCCGCCGCCGAGGCTGCCTGGGCGGTTTCGCGCCAGTTGCTGCAGGACCCGGCCATCGGTTTTGTAGTGCTCGATGAGCTCAACATCGCCCTCAAGCACGGCTACCTCGACCTCGACCAGGTGCTCGGCGACCTGCAGGCACGCCCACCGATGCAGCATGTGATCGTCACCGGCCGCGGCGCCAAGCCCGAGATGATCGAGCTGGCCGACACCGTGACCGAGATGGGCATGGTCAAGCATGCCTTCCAGGCCGGCATCCGTGCCCAGAAGGGCGTGGAACTATGAGGCAAACCCGTCATTGCCCGGCGGTGCTGATCGCGGCACCTGCATCTGGCCAGGGCAAGACCACGGTGACGGCCGCACTGGCGCGCCTGCACCGCAACCAGGGGCGCAAGGTCCGGGTGTTCAAGTGTGGCCCGGACTTTCTCGACCCGATGATTCTGGAGCGCGCCAGTGGCGCCCCGGTGTACCAGCTGGACCTGTGGATGGTCGGCGCCGAGGAAAGCCGGCGCCTGCTGTGGGAAGCCGCCGCCGACGCCGACCTGATCCTGATCGAAGGGGTGATGGGGCTGTTCGACGGTACGCCGTCCAGCGCCGACCTGGCGCGGCATTTCGGCGTGCCGGTGCTGGCGGTGATCGACGGCACGGCCATGGCCCAGACCTTCGGCGCGCTGGCCCTGGGCCTGGCGCGCTACCAGCCCGACCTGCCGTTTGCCGGCGTGCTGGCCAACCGTGTGGGCTCGCTGCGTCACGCGCAACTGCTCGAAGGCAGCCTGACCGAAGGCCTGCGCTGGTACGGCGGGCTGTCGCGGGAAACCGGCATCGAACTGCCCAGCCGCCACCTGGGCCTGGTGCAGGCCAGTGAACTGACCGACCTGGACCTGCGCCTGGACGCCGCCGCCAACGCCCTGGGCGACAGCTGCGAGTCGGCCCTGCCGCCGGCGGTGGCCTTCGATGCGCCGCAGCCGCGCAGCATCGAGCCACTGCTGGCCGGCGTGCGGATCGGCGTGGCGCGCGACGAAGCCTTCGCATTCACCTATGGCGCCAGCCTGGACCTGTTGCGCGAGATGGGCGCACAGCTGAGCTTCTTCTCGCCGATCCACGACCGCCTGCTGCCAGACTGCGACAGCCTGTACCTGCCCGGCGGCTACCCTGAGCTGCACCACCATGCGCTGGCCGCCAACACGCCGATGCTGGCGGCGATCCGGGCCCATCACCAGGCCGGCAAGCCCTTGCTGGCCGAATGCGGCGGCATGCTCTACCTGCTCGATGCACTGACCGATGTGGCCGGCGAACGGGCCGAACTGGCCGGCCTGCTGCCGGGCGAGGCGGTGATGCAGAAGCGCCTGGCGGCCCTGGCCCTGCAAGCGGTAGAGCTGCCCGAGGGCACCCTGCGCGGGCATACCTATCACCATTCGCTGACCAGCACCGCGCTCGAACCCATCGCCCGCGGGCAAAGCCCCAACGGCGGGCGCGGCGCCGAGGCGGTGTACCGTTGCGGCCGGCTGACGGCCTCGTATGTGCATTTCTACTTCCCGTCCAACCCGTCTGCGCTGGCGGCGCTGCTGGCACCATGAGCGACCAGGCCTTCAACGACGCCGAGCGCGCGGCGGTCTACCGCGCCATCGGCGAACGTCGCGACATGCGCCATTTCAGCGGCGGCGAGGTGGCCCCCGAGCTGCTGGCACGCCTGCTGCAGGCGGCGCACCAGGCCCCGAGCGTGGGTCTGATGCAGCCCTGGCGTTTCATCCGCATCACCCGTCGCGAGCTGCGCCAGCAGATCCAGGCGCTGGTGGAGCAGGAGCGGGTGCGCACCGCCGAGGCACTGGGGCAGCGTTCTGACGATTTCATGCGGCTCAAGGTCGAGGGCATCAACGATTGCGCCGAGGTGCTGGTGGCGGCGCTGATGGACGGGCGCGAGGCGCACATCTTCGGCCGTCGCACCTTGCCGGAAATGGACCTGGCCTCGCTGTCGTGCGCCATCCAGAACCTGTGGCTGGCGGCCCGTGCCGAGGGCCTGGGCATGGGCTGGGTGTCGCTGTTCGAACCGCAGGCACTGGCCGACCTGCTGGGCATGCCGGCCGGTGCCAAACCGCTGGCGGTACTGTGCCTGGGCCCGGTCGAGGCGTTCTACGAGGCGCCCATGCTGGTGCTCGAAGGCTGGGCCCGCGAGCGGCCATTGAGCGAGATGCTCTACGAAAACCATTGGGGAGAGCGTTGATGAGTGTGGCCTTGCTGAGTGTGGCCGGGGTGGCGCTGGATGCCTTGCTGGGCGAGCCCCGGCGTGCGCACCCGCTGGTCGCGTTCGGCCGTTATGCCGGACGCCTGGAACAACGCTTCAATGCCGGCGGTCGTGGCTGGCGCAGCCATGGCGTCACCGCGTGGTTTCTGGCGGTGGTGCCCCTGACTTTGCTGGTGACTGTGCTGTCGTGGCTGCCCTACATCGGCTGGCTGGTGGAGATACTGGCGCTGTACTGCGCGCTGGGCCTGCGTAGCCTTGGCGAACATGTACGGCCCGTGGCCGAGGCGCTGCGTGGCGGCGACCTGGACGAAGCGCGCCGCCGCGTGGGCTACCTGGTCAGCCGTGAAACCGACGAACTGGATGACACCGCCGTGGCGCGTGCCGCCACCGAATCGGTGCTGGAGAACGGTAGTGATGCAGTGTTCGCCGCCCTGTTCTGGTTCGTGGTGGCGGGGGCGCCAGGTGTGGTGCTGTATCGCCTGAGCAATACCCTGGATGCCATGTGGGGCTATCGCAACGAGCGCTTCGAGCGCTTTGGCTGGGCCGCAGCGCGCATCGACGATCTGCTCAACTATATTCCGGCGCGGCTGGTGGCCCTGACCTACGCGGTGCTGGGCAGGACGCGCCTGGCACTGAGCTGCTGGCGCCGTCAGGCGCCGTTGTGGGACAGCCCCAACGCCGGCCCGGTGATGTCAGCTGGCGCCGGTGCGCTGGGTGTCGAGCTGGGCGGCGCGGCGGTGTACCACGGCGAGCTGCACCAGCGCCCGCAACTGGGCGTAGGCCCGCCGGCCGATGCCGACGCCATCGAGCGTGGTTGGCAACTGGTGTGCAAGGGCGTGTGGTTGTGGTTGCTGCTGTTGTGCGTGGGGGCGCAATTCTATGCTTGAACACGGTGGTCGTTTGCAACGGGCGGTGCTGGAGTACGGCATCGCAGTGCAGGACTGGGTCGACCTGTCCAGCGGCATCGCGCCGTGGCCCTTCGCGATCCCCGAGATCCCGTTGCGCGCCTGGGCACGCCTGCCCGAAACCGACGATGGCCTGGAGCAGGCGGCCCGCGAGTACTACGGCGTGCCGCAACTGCTGCCGGTGGCCGGGTCCCAGGCCGCCATCCAGGCCCTGCCGCGCTTGCGTCGCAGTGGCAAGGTCGGTGTGCTGTCGCCGTGCTACGCCGAACATGCCGAGGGCTGGCGGCGCGCCGGGCACCGCGTGCGTGAAGTCGGCGAGGCCGAGGTGGAGTTCTTTCTCGACAGCCTCGATGTGCTGGTGGTGGTCAACCCCAACAACCCCACCGGGCGTCTGTTGAGCGCCGAGCGCCTGCTGGGCTGGCACGCCCGCCTGGCCCAGCGCGGTGGCTGGCTGGTGGTGGATGAAGCGTTCATGGACAACACCCCGCAACACAGCATCGCCGCCGAAACCTGGCGCAACGGGCTGATCGTGCTGCGCTCGTTCGGCAAGTTCTTCGGCCTGGCCGGTGTACGCCTGGGCTTCGTGCTGGCCGAACGCCAACTGCTGCAGCTGCTGGCCGAACAACTGGGGCCCTGGTCGATCGCCGGGCCCACGCGTGTGCTGGGCCAGGCCTGCCTGCTCGACCATGGCGCCCAGCAGCGCCAGATCACCCGCTGCGCCGAGGCCAGCGCACGCCTGGCGCAGGTACTCGATGCTGCCGGCTTCACGCCGGCCGGCGGCTGCGACCTGTTCCAGTACCTGGAGCTTGCCCACGCCGCGCAGTTGCACCAGTTCATGGCGCGGCGCGGCATCCTGCTGCGCCTGTTCGAGCACCTGGGCAGCCTGCGTTTCGGCCTGCCGGCCACCGACACCGATTGGCAGCGCCTGGTCCAGGCGCTGGACGACTACCGCAAGGAACACCCATGACCACCCTGATGGTGCAAGGCACCACCTCCGATGCCGGCAAGAGCACCCTGGTGACCGCGCTGTGCCGCTGGCTGGCGCGCCAGGGCGTGGGTGTCGTGCCGTTCAAGCCGCAGAACATGGCACTCAACAGTGCGGTGACGGCCGACGGCGGCGAAATCGGCCGCGCCCAGGCGGTGCAGGCCCAGGCCGCCGGGCTGGCGCCGCACACCGACATGAACCCGGTACTGCTCAAGCCCAACAGCGAGACCGGAGCCCAGGTGATCGTGCATGGCCGCGCGGTCACCAGCATGAACGCGGTGGCCTATCACGACTACAAGGCCATCGCCATGCAGGCGGTACTGGCCTCGCACCAGCGCCTGAGCGACGCCTACCCGGTGGTGATGGTGGAGGGCGCGGGCTCGCCGGCCGAAATCAACCTGCGGGCCGGGGACATCGCCAACATGGGGTTTGCCGAGGCGGTCGACTGCCCGGTGATCCTGATCGCCGATATCAACCGCGGCGGGGTGTTCGCACACCTGGTCGGCACACTGGAGCTGCTGTCGCCCAGCGAGCAGGCGCGGGTCAAGGGCTTCGTGATCAACCGCTTTCGTGGCGACATCGCCCTGCTGCAGCCCGGCCTGGACTGGCTCGAGGCGCGTACCGGCAAGCCGGTGCTGGGCGTGCTGCCGTATGTGCTGGACCTGCATCTGGAGGCCGAGGATGGCCTGGACCGGCGCCAGGGCCAGAAAGCCGCGCAGGTGCTCAAGGTGATCGTGCCGGTGCTGCCGCGCATCAGCAACCATACCGACTTCGACCCGCTGCGCCTGCATCCGCAGGTGGATCTGCAGTTCATCGGGCCGGGCGACGCGATACCGCCGGCCGACCTGATCATCCTGCCAGGCTCCAAGAGCGTGCGCAGCGACCTGGCGCACCTGCGCGAGCGCGGCTGGGAAGAGGCGATAACCCGCCACCTGCGCTACGGCGGCAAACTGCTGGGCATCTGTGGTGGCCTGCAGATGCTCGGGACCCACGTGCATGACCCACTGGGCCTGGAAGGCGCCGCCGGCAGCAGCGCGGGCCTGGGCTGGCTGGACTACAGCACGCAACTGGAGGCCGAGAAGCAGCTGCGCAATGTCAGCGGCACGCTGAACCTGGAGCAGGCGCCCGTCAGTGGCTACGAGATCCATGCCGGGGTCACCCGCGGGCCGGCGCTGGCGCAGCCCGCCGTACAGTTGGCCGACGGTCGCAGCGATGGCGCGGTCAGCGCCGACGGGCAGATCCTGGCCACCTACCTGCACGGCCTGTTCGAGTCGCCGCATTCGTGCACGGCGCTGCTGCGCTGGGCTGGCCTGAACGATGTGCAGCAGGTGGACTACCATGCTCTGCGTGAACTGGACATCGAACGCCTGGCCGACCTGGTGGACACGCACCTGGACGGCGCCCGGCTTCGTCAACTCTGCGGGCTGGACTGACATGCTCAAGCTGATTCTTGGCGGCGCCCGATCGGGCAAGAGCCGCCTGGCCGAACAATACGCCGTCGACAGCGCGCTGGCGGTGACCTATATCGCCACCAGCGAGCCGCTGGACGGTGAAATGAATGCACGCGTGCAACTGCACCGTGCGCGTCGCCCTGCCGAGTGGGCGCTGATCGAGGAGCCGCTGGCGCTGGCGCGGGTGCTGCGCGAAACCGCCGCGCCCGAGCGTTGCCTGCTGGTGGACTGCCTGACCCTGTGGCTGACCAACCTGCTGATGCTCGAAGACCCCGAGCGCCTGGCCGCCGAGCGCGATGCACTGCTGGACTGCCTGGCGCAGTTGCCGGGTGAAATCATCCTGGTCAGCAACGAGACCGGCCTGGGCGTGGTGCCCATGGGCGAGCTGACCCGTCGTTACGTCGATGAAGCCGGCTGGCTGCATCAGGCCATTGCCGAACGTTGCCAGCACGTGGTGCTGACCGTTGCCGGCCTGCCACTTACGCTCAAGGGAGCCTGAACATGAGTCAAAACTGGTGGCAGAACGCGTGTCAGCCGATCAACCTGACTGTGCGCGAACAGGCGCTGGAGCGCCAGCGCGAGCTGACCAAGCCAGCCGGCTCACTGGGCCGGCTGGAGCAGGTTGCGGTGGAGCTGGCGGGCTTGCAGGGCAAGCTCAAGCCTGGCGTGCGGCAGGTATGGATCGCGATTTTCGCGGGCGATCACGGCGTGGTGGCCGAGGGGGTTTCGGCCTATCCGCAGGTGGTCACGCGGCAGATGCTGCAGAACTTCGTCGGCGGCGGCGCAGCCATCAGCGTGCTGGCCCGCCAGTTGGGTGCGCAGCTGGAGGTGGTCGACCTGGGGACGGTCGACCTGACCCTGGAACTTGCCGGTGTACGCCATCTGCGCATCGGGGCGGGCACCGCCAACTTCGCCCAGGTGCCGGCAATGACCACCGAGCAGGGGCGCCTGGCGCTGCAGGCCGGGCGCGAGAGCGCCTTGCGTGCGCGTGATGCCGGGGCGCAACTGTTCATCGGCGGCGAAATGGGCATCGGCAACACGGCCTCTGCCAGTGCGGTGGCCAGTGCATTGCTCAAATGCACCCCTGGCGAGCTGACCGGCCCCGGCACTGGCCTGAATGCTGCCGGTGTCGAACACAAGACCCGCGTGATCGAACGCGCGCTGCTCACCCACGCGGCGCTGGCCGACGACCCATTGGAGCAGCTGTTGTGCTTTGGCGGCTTCGAGATTGCCGCGCTGGTGGGGGCGTACCTGGCGTGCGCGCAGCAAGGCATCGTGGTGCTGGTGGACGGTTTTATCTGCACCGTGGCGGCGCTGGTTGCAACGCGCATCAACCCCGGTTGCCGGGCCTGGCTGCTGTTCGGTCATCGCGGCGCCGAGCCCGGGCACCAGCGGGTGCTCGAAGCGTTGCAGGCGCAACCGCTGCTGGAGCTGGGCCTGCGCCTGGGCGAGGGCAGCGGGGCGGCGCTGGCGGTACCGCTGCTGCGCATGGCCTGCGACCTGCACGGGCAGATGGCGACCTTCGCCGAGGCGGCGGTGGCGGACCGCGATACATGATCGTCGACCTGCTGCGTCATGGTGAAACCGAACTGGGCGGTGGGCTGCGCGGCAGCCTGGACGACGCGCTGACCGAACTTGGCTGGGCGCAGATGCGTGCGGCTGTGGTCGAGGGCGGGCCGTGGACGCGGATCATCAGCTCGCCGCTGCAGCGCTGCGCGCGATTCGCCGAAGAACTTGCCGATCAGGTGCGCGTGCCCATGCAACTGGAGGCCGGCCTGCAGGAGCTGCACTTCGGCGACTGGGAGGGGCGCAGCACCGCCGACCTCATGCTTACCGACGAACAGGGCCTGGGGCTGTTCTGGGCCGACCCTTATGCCTTCACGCCGCCGGGTGGCGAGCCGGTCACGGCGTTTGCCGAGCGGGTGCTGGCGGCCATGGCGCGGGCGTATCAGGCCCACGCCGGCGAGCGCGTGCTGCTGGTGACCCACGGCGGCGTGATGCGCCTGCTGCTGGCCCGTGCCCGCGGCCTGCCGCGCGAGCAGCTGCTGCAGGTGGTGGTCGGGCACGGCGCGGTGCACCGTCTGCATTGCGCGGCCGACGGTCGTTTCACGGAAGCCGCCTGATGCAGGCGTTCTGGATTGCCCTGCAGTTTCTCAGCAGCCTGCCGGTGCGCCTGGCGGGCATGCCCGCGCCCGAGCAGATGGGGCGCTCCCTGCTGTGCTACCCGCTGGTGGGGCTGTTGTTCGGCGGGGTGCTGTGGGCCGCCAGCGCGCTGCTGGCGGGCAGCCCGCCGATGCTGCAGGCCGCCCTGCTGCTGTGCGTCTGGGTGTGGTTGAGCGGTGCGTTGCACCTGGATGGCCTGGCCGACAGCGCCGATGCCTGGCTGGGCGGGTTCGGCGATCGCGAACGCACCCTGACGATCATGAAGGACCCGCGCAGCGGGCCGATTGCGGTGGTGACGCTGGTACTGGTGCTGCTGCTCAAGTTCTGCGCGTTGCTCGCGCTGGTCGACAGCGGGCAGGCGGTGGGCCTGCTACTGGCACCGGTACTGGGGCGGGCGGCGATGCTGGGGTTGTTCCTGTGCACGCCGTATGTGCGCGCAGGCGGCCTGGGACAGGCGCTGGCCGAGCATCTGCCGCGTGGCGAAGCCAAAACCGTCTTGCTGGCTACCGGTTTGGGGTGCCTGGTGCTGGCGGGATGGAACGGTATCCTGGCCGTGGGCGTGGCGCTGCTGGTGTTCGCGCTGCTGCGCCAGGTGATGCTCAAGCGCCTGGGGGGCACCACCGGGGATACAGCAGGGGCGTTGCTGGAGCTGCTGGAGCTGGCGGTGGTGGTAAGCCTGGCACTCTGAAGGGGCTGTCAGGAGCTCTTCGCTGCGGTCATGAATCTGTAGTGTTTTGCAACTGAATGCAGCACGTGGTCAGCCTTCGCAGGCGCTAGCCTTACGTCCCTCTGTCTTTGCGGGGTGCCCCGATGCGCAACCAACTGCTGGCCTGCCTTATCGCCTGTTCGTCCCTGCCGGCCCACGCCGCCGACCTGATCGACTTCTGGAACACGCCGCGCCATGGCGGCAACAGCTTCAACCGCCTGCCGCCCGACCAGGCCTATTTCGAGGCGCTGCACGGCTACGGGGCGAGCTGGGTGCGGTTGTCCTATGACAAGTGGCAAGCGGCGCAGCGTGATTTTCTGCTCGGTAATGCCGATACCTACCAAGGGCTGCCGGCCACCGACCTTGCCACGCTCAAGGCCACCCTGGACCGCGCGCACGCCGCAGGCCTCAAGGTCGTTATCACGCCCCTCTCATTGCCCGGCATGCGCTGGGCACAGAACAACGCCGGCCAGTTCGATGACCGGCTCTGGCAGGACAAGGCCTACTGGGCCCAGGCCGCCGACTTCTGGCGTGACCTGGCGCGGGCGCTCAAGGACCATCCGGCGGTGGCGGCCTACAACCTGATCAACGAACCGGCGCCCGAGAAACTCGGCGGCCTGGCCGAGCACGCCAGCGCCGAGCAGATGCGCGCCTGGTACCGACAGCAGCAGGGCAGCACCCGCGACCTGCCGGCGCTGTATCGCCAGTTGGTGGCGGCGATACGCGAAGTCGATCCACTCACCCCGATCATGCTCGATGCCGGCTGGTACGCCGCGGCCGATGCCTTCGAGTACTGGCCTGGCGCGCTCGACGACCAGCGCCTGCTCTACAGCTTTCACATGTACGAACCCTACGCGGCCACCAGCGCGCCCAACCTGGAGCGCGCCACGCCCTATGCCTACCCTGGGCCCGCGCCCTTTGGCGGCAGCGTTGCGCAATGGAACAAGGCCCGGGTGCAGCAGTATCTGCAGCGCCCGCTGGACTGGGCCGGCAGGCACGCGGTGCCGGCCAATCGCCTGGTGGCCGGCGAGTTCGGCTGCATGCGCCGCTGGGCGGGCTGTACCACCTATCTGGAGGATGTACTGGGCACCCTAGATCGCCAGCAGGTGCACTGGGCCTTCTACAGCTTTCGCGAAGACAGCTGGGACGGGATGGACTACGAGCTGGGCAGCGCCAAAGTGCCGTGGGCTTATTGGCAGGCGATCGAAAAGGGCCTGCCGGACCCGCTCAAGCGCACGCCCTCCAGCCTGTTGGAACCGATTCGAAAACGCCTTGCCCTCAATGGCGCACCCCACTGAACGCTTGCATCCTGATAACTACGGGTATATACACGCATCTATGTTGAAGAGCCATTGCATCTGTACTCATCTGCGCCGGGCCGCCCGTGGGGTCAGCCGGCACTATGACGAAGCCCTTGTGGGCTTCGGCATCAATGTCGCCCAGTTTTCCCTGCTGCGGCATCTGCAGCGTCTCGATCAGCCCAGCATCTCGGTGCTGGCCGAGTCCATGGGCCTGGATCGCAGCACGCTGGGTCGCAACGTGCGGGTGCTGGAAGCCGACGGCCTGGTGGCGTTGGCCGAAGGTGCCGACTTGCGTAACCGCATCGTACTGCTGACGGAGAAGGGCCTGGCGCGCCTGGTGGCCGCCACGCCTGCCTGGGAGCAGGCCCAGGATGCCCTGGTGAGCAACCTGGGCGAAGGTCAGCGCGATGAACTGGTGCGCCTGTTGGAACAGTTGGCTTGAGCGTATTACACCAATAAGCGGGTATATACCCGTGTAACCTTGCGGCGGTCTGGGAGAACAAGAATGACATCGGTATGGCGCACGAGCGGTTGGGTGCTGTTGGGGGCGGCGCTGATCCTAGCATTGTCGCTGGGGGTGCGGCATGGCTTCGGCCTGTTCCTGGCGCCGATGAGCGCCGAATTCGGCTGGGGGCGCGAAGTGTTCGCCTTCGCCATCGCCTTGCAGAACCTGATCTGGGGCCTGGCCCAGCCGTTTGCCGGTGCCCTGGCCGATCGCCTGGGCGCGGCCAAGGTGGTGATCATCGGCGGCATTCTCTACGCCGTGGGGCTGGTGATGATGGGCATGGCGGACTCGGCGTGGTCACTGTCGCTCAGTGCCGGGCTGCTGATCGGCATCGGCCTGTCGGGCACCTCGTTCTCGGTGATCCTGGGTGTGGTAGGACGTGCCGTGCCGGCAGACAAGCGCAGCATGGCCATGGGCATCGCCAGCGCCGCAGGCTCCTTCGGCCAGTTCGCGATGCTGCCGGGCACCCTGGGCCTGATCGGCTGGCTGGGCTGGTCGGCGGCATTGCTGGTGCTGGGCCTGCTGGTGGCCTTCATCGTGCCGCTGGTGGGCATGCTGCGCGATAACCCGCTGCCCAGCCAGGGGCACGAACAGACCCTGATGCAGGCGCTGCGCGAAGCCTGTTCGCACTCGGGCTTCTGGTTGCTGGCGCTGGGCTTTTTCGTGTGCGGTTTCCAGGTGGTGTTCATCGGCGTGCACCTGCCGGCCTACCTGGTCGACCAGCACCTGCCGGCCACCATCGGCACCACGGTGCTGGCACTGGTCGGGCTGTTCAATATCGTCGGCACCTACACCGCCGGCTGGCTGGGCGGGCGCATGTCCAAGCCGCGCCTGTTGACCACCCTGTACCTGCTGCGGGCGGTGGTGATCGTGCTGTTCCTGTGGGCGCCGGTGACCCAGTTCAGCGCCTACCTGTTCGGTATCGCCATGGGCCTGCTGTGGCTGTCGACGGTGCCGCTGACCAACGGCACCGTCGCCACCCTGTTCGGGGTGCGCAACCTGTCCATGCTGGGCGGCATCGTCTTTCTGTTCCATCAGTTGGGCGCATTCCTGGGCGGCTGGCTGGGCGGTGTGGTGTACGACCGTACCGGCAACTATGACCTGGTGTGGCAGATCTCGATCCTGCTCAGCCTGCTGGCTGCCGCGCTCAACTGGCCGGTGCGCGAGCGCCCGGTGGCGCGGCTGCAGGCGCGGCCGGAGGCGGCATGACCGCGCGCCTGGTAGCGTTGGTGCTGGCTGGCCTGGTGCTGGCGCTGGTGTGGTGGGGCTGGCACCAGGGTGGTCTGGCGCTGATGCAGTTGGGCATGGGCGTGTGCTAGGCGTAAGCTGAACCCCTGCACTCAGGCAAGGGAGACGCACCATGTACGCACGCTGGCTGTTGGTACCGCTATTGATCCTGGTTGGTTCGGGGGCCGTGCTGGCCGCCGACTGCCCGGCCTTGCTGCAGGGCGAGTTGCCCAAGCTGCGCGCCAAGGAACAGGTGAACCTGTGCGAGCGCTTCGCCGGCAAGCCGCTGGTGGTGATCAACACCGCCAGCTATTGCGGCTTCGCGCCGCAATTCGAAGGGCTCGAGAGCACCTACAAGGCTTATCACGGGCAGGGCCTGGAAATGCTCGGGGTGCCGTCCAACGACTTCAAGCAGGAAGACGCCGACAGCGAGAAGACCGCCAAGGTGTGCTATGCCAACTACGGCGTGACCTTCACCATGACCGAGCCACAGAAGGTGCGCGGCGACGACGCCACGCCGCTGTTTCGCGAGCTGGCCAGGCAGAGCAATGCGCCCAGGTGGAATTTCTACAAGTATGTGGTCGATCGTCAGGGCAAGGTGGTGGCCAGCTTCTCCAGCCTGACCAAGCCGGACGACCCGGCGTTCAGGGCTGCCATCGAGAAGGCCATCGCCTCGCAGCCCTGAGGCGGGCTCAGGCCTTGCCCGGGTGGACGGTCCAGGCCACCAGCTTGAGCACGATCGGCCGTACCACCAGCACGCAGGCGAAGGCCACCGGCATGGCCAGCTGGTAGGCCTTGAGCACATTGGCCAGGTAATGCTCGCCGACGCCGCTGTTGGCGGCGGTGATCACGAAGCACATCAACAGCGCCATGATCGACGACATGTAGAACGCGAATACGTAGGGGGTGGCGCGTACGCCGAGTTTCAGGCGTGGGCGAGGGCGGGTCTGGCTGGTCATGCAGGCTCCTGAGGGTAGGGGAGGCGCCAGACTAGCAGGCTGCCAGGGTACGAGGTAGACGACGCCGGCTTAGGTCTTTATAAAGAGAACCTTACGAATCCTGGAGTTTGGCCGTGAACCTGTTGGGCTCGATACGCAGTTTCATCAAGGTGGTCGAGGCTGGCAGCATCGCCGGTGGGGCCCGCACCCTGGGCTTGAGCGCCGCCGCAGTGAGCCAGAACATCGCGCGCCTGGAAGCCCATCTGCAAGTGCGCCTGCTGGCCCGCACCACCCGCAGCATGGCGTTGACGCCCAATGGTCGCGCCTATTACGACAAGGTCAGGCATGTGGAGCGTGATCTGGAGCTGGCGCAGCTGGCCGTCACGGCCGATGACGGCGAACCCCAGGGCCGGTTGTGCATCTCCTCTTCTTCGGCCTTCGCGCGCTATGTGCTGGCGCCCCTGATGCCGGCATTCAACCTGCGCTATCCGCAGCTTTCAATTGAATTGCTTACGAGCGACCGGCGTGTGGACCACGCGCGCGAGTCGATTGACGTGAGTGTGCGCATCACCCCCCAGCTGGAAGACGGCCTGCTGGCGCGGCACGTTGCCCAGATCCCGTTCATCTGTTGCGCAGCGCCTGCCTACCTGGAGCGTGCCGGCCGGCCCGGCACCCCGGAAGCCTTGAAGGGGCATCGCTGCCTGGTGTTCCGTTACCCGGTGGACGGCCGCTTTCTGCGGTGGGGCTTTGTGCGTGACGGCCTGCGTTTCGATGCCGAGTTCGGGGATGTGTCGATCAGCGATGACATCGACGTGCTGGCGCAGATGGCGGTGATGGGGGGTGGGATCGTGCGCCTGGCCGAGTTCGTGGCGCGGCCTTACCTGGAGAACGGGCAACTGGTGCCGCTGTTCGAATATGCCCAACCCCACCAGGCCTATGCACAGACCTCGCCCATGGACATCTACCTGTGCGTGGCCGACCGCTCGGCGCTGACGCCCAAGGTGCGGGCCTTCATGGCGTATGTGGAGGACTGCCTGGCGCAGGCCTGGCGCGTGCGCGCGCGGGCATAAAAAAACCGCCTTTGGAAGGCGGTTTTTTCATGCAACAGCGATCAGAAGCGGTAGGTCAGCGAAGCACCCAGGCCGTGTGCACTGTTTTCGTACTTGGCGTTGTACGAGCCCTTGAACGAAGGGTCGGTGATGGCGGTGCTCTGGTGAATCTTGACGTCTTCTTCCATCAGGTACGAGTAGGCCACGTCGATGGTCATGTCGTCGCTCGGGTTCCAGCCTGCCCCCAGGCTGAACACCTTGCGGTCGCCGGTTGGGATGCGTGGCGAACGGTTCTGGTTGTTGGCTGGCGACTGGTCGACGGAGAAGCCGGCGCGCAGGGTCCATTCCTTGTTCAGCTTGTAGGCAGCGCCGATGGCGTGGGCCCAGGTGTCGTGCCAGTTCTGTTCTTCGGCGATCTGGCCCAGTGCCGGTGCCAGTGGCCCGGTGCCCTCGTTGTTGACCACGATGGACTCCAGGCGGCTCCAGCGTGTCCAGGTGCTGCCCGCGTACAGGGTCCAGTTGTCATCCAGTTCGTGGGTGACCGAGAAGTCGACCGACTCGGGGGTCTTGATCTTCAGCGAGGCGTCGAACTTGCTGCCGCTGAACGGGCCGAAGCCCGGGCCGCTGATCTTGGTGTCGCCCTTGAGCTTGTAGTCGACCATCGAGTGGTAGGTCAGGCCGACGCGGGTTCTGTCGGTGGCCTGCACCATCACGCCGATGTTGTAGCCGACGGCGGTGTCGTCACCGGTGATCTTGACCTTGCCGTCGTTGCTGCCTGGGGTGGCGCGGTTCAGCGCGGCGGACTCCAGGGTGCCGTCGATACGGTTGATGGTCGGGCCGAAACCGATCGAGACCTTGTCGTTGAAGGCGTAGCTGATGGTCGGTTGCAGGGTCACGACCTGAACTTCGCTCTTGCTGCCGAAGTAGCGGCCGGCAAAGCCGTGCTCGTAGTCGGTGATCAGGCCGAAAGGCACGTAGACCCCGAAGCCGAATGCCCAGTGGTCATCGATCGGCTTGACGTAGTAGCCCATCGGTACGCCAACCACGGGGACCATGTCGCCGTCGTTGCTGCCGCCGAAGGTGCCGCTGCCCTTGATGTCGGACTTGGCAATGATGGCCGCGCCGCCGACGGTCACTTGTTCGCGTTTGAGGCGGGACATGCCGGCAGGGTTGCCAAACACGGTGCTGGCGTCATCGGCAGAAGAAGAACGACCCGCGAAACCTGTGCCCATGCCGCTGATGCTTTGCTCGTTGAGGGCAAAACCGCTGGCGAAGAGTTGAGTTGATGCGAAAGCGACAGCGAGGCCGAGTGAGGATTTGAGTATTACTTTTTTCATTATTAGAACTCCATGGGATCACCGGAGCGCAAAGTATCAATAATTTTGGACGTGCGCTATAGGCTCTAAATCAGGAGATACCGCGTTTTTGTAGGACAATCCGACCAGATTCGCTGATTTTATCCGGTTGTTTGAAAATGGTTCTCAGCAGGCCTGGAGTGCCGGTTTGCCGACGCATGCCTGCCAGGCCTGGGTGAAGTCGCGTAAACGGGCGTGGGGCTGGAATGTTTGACGCCAGATTCTTGCGAGACCTAGCAGGTCGTCGGATTCTGGTAGCGGCAGCGCCTTTTCTTCGACCAGCATCCAGGCGATGGCAGTGGCGTAGCGCAGGTTGACGGTCAGTTCCAGGTGCGGGCCGCTGAGGAACGCGTGCTGGCTGGCGAGGCCGCGGACCAGGCTGGCCAGTTCGGGGTCGTGGGCCAGGAACTGGTCCCAGATCGATTGGTGGCGCAGTTCGCCGATGCGGTACAGGCCGTGGCCACGGCGGTCGTGCAGGGCCGAACCCATGCCCGACTGGCTGGCTGCGATGCCCAGCAGCAGGGCTTCGGCGCTGGGGCAGTAGCGGCCCAGGTACAACAGGGTGGGGCGGATGACGAATTCACTCAACTCGCTCGCGGCGATAGCCATAATGCCCTCGAACTTCGTAAATGGCCGGCGGGACGCTGGTGCTTGGCAGCAGGTGGGTCGGGGTCAGGCCCGCCGGAAGCGGGCAAGGCCGCTTGAGTTGAAGTGTAGTGTCATATCTATGCTGTAAAGGACTGTTTTTAAATCGATTGTGGTGGCTTGGCATAACCCATATGACGCTTGGGTATTAGGCCGTGGGGGTTAAAGCGCTTTCGGTGGTTGGGGTTTGGCCAATGAATCCGGGCCTTGCAGAGGGCAGGTCGAGCGCGGCGGTCACTGAATTTCAGGCATAAAAAAGCCCCGCCAATCGGCAGGGCTTCTTGCGTCTCAGACGACCATCAGGCAACCAGTGCCTGGCGAGTCCGGTCAATCACCGCTTGCAGCGGCTCAGCACTCTCGTACTGCTCCGGATACAGACGCTCGCTGTGACGAGCAATGCCGTGTTCATTGACCAGGGTAAAGCTGAAGCTGCCCTTGCGCGCCGCATGGATCATGCAGTTCAACGGGGCAAATGCCTGGCTAAGGGTGCGAATGGCAGCCTGAGTATGGATGGATGTATTCATAGTTATTAGATGTTCCTGCAAAAGACACAGCATAAGAGCCGTGTTCATATAAAACGTTCCAGTAACGCAAAGCTTTAGGGCTAGAGCGAAGAACCTGACTGGAACAGGGCAGCCAGAGGTAAGCGCATTGATTAGGTGGCGCCAGGGCTGACTGGTAGGTACTAGGAAGACAGGCAACACGTCAGGGCTAAGGTTCTGCGCCGCTGTGTGAAGATCCTGTTCAATCTGCAGGGTGACTCGCCAAGAGTAGGTAATGGTTACCTGGGAGTCATCAAGTGGGCCGGTCCTGGTTTCAACAGGTGCTGTTCCGTTGTCGGATCAGGACGCTGCAAGGACTGCTTTGGCCAGAATTGAGTTTCAGCTTGGTACTAACGCTGGCAACACTACAGCAGTTTTCAGGTTGTGGCAACCCTTTGTGCTTTTCGTGCGCCAAGCCGGCCATTATCTCGATTTCAGGCTGTTCTGTGAAGAGGGCCCCAGGAGGCACCACCGCGCGTGCGGAGCATTTTCGTGCAATCCCGTGCCTCGCTTTGGGGCACCTGTCCACACCTGTAACACCTCTTGTCAATGTGGCGCTACACCGCGGCAGGGCCCTGGCGATGACCAGTTCGAAAGTACAAGTCAATGAAAAAAAACACTTTTTTTAGCTGGTGAAAAAATCGTCAGTTTGAGCGCGGGCCCCATTCTACCGGGGTTTGCGGGGTGTAGGAGGGGGTTGTCCACCGAGTTATCCACAGCTTCTGTGGATTGTCATGCGGGTCTGCTCTAGGACGCGGGTGCCAGCAATGCAGGAAGTGTCTGACAATTTTCGCGGCGCATTTCGGCTCGCGCGAAATGTCTACTGACGTGTCAAAAAAAAACATCGCCTGAAGGAAAAAAGCCTCGAATTCCCTCGGGCCATGCACGAGAAAATCCGGTAGAGTGGCGCGCCTCTCGAGTTGCCTTCGCCGTTTTTTATGAAGTTTCGCAGCAAAACCCCAAGCCCCACTGCCCAACCCCCCGTTGCCGAGCCCCGACGTTTTTCGTTGAAGGTGGCCCTGTGGCTGCTCGACAGCCCGCGCCTGGGCGACAACCCCAACGTCAAGCACATCGCCGGGCGCCTGCTCAAGCAACCGGCACGCCAGGGTGTGGTGGTGGCGCAGAGCCGGCTGGGGCAGATGCTGTGCCGCGATTGCGGCAACGCCCGTGACCGGCGCATCGGCCACGAGCTGCTGCGCCAGGCTGCCCGGGCCGGTGACCGCAGGGCACAGCTCGAATACGGCCGTCTGTGCACCCAGCCCCAGGTCAACGAGCCGGAGCAGGCACGTTACTGGCTGGAACAAGCTGCCGCGCAGGGCTCCAAAGAAGCCGTGCGGCTGCTCGGGCAACTCACGAGCCACTGATCGACCGCCCGGGGCTGTTAAGCTCTGGGGGATTTCCCTGGGGGTGAGCATGCTGTCTATGGCTGCAATGGATCTGACCAGCATCGTGCTGGGAATGGTGGTGGCGGCTTTGCCCGCTGTGGTGGTGCTGGTGCGTCTGCAACGTCAGCTGGCTGACAGGCAGGCCGCCGCCGCACTGGCCGAGGAGCGCCTGAGCAGTGCGCTGCTGGCCCAGGAGGGCCTGAGCGCGCAACTCGACGCCAGCCGTGACGAAATCAGCGACCTGGGCCAGGCCAATGCCGCCAAGCAGGCCAGCCTGGCCGCTCAGGGCCGCGAGCTGGAGTTGCTGCAGATCGAGCGCGACAACGCACGCGATGCCGCCCATGCCTGGAACCTTGAACGCAACGCCCGTGAAGCCGAGCTGCGCCGCCTCGAAGCGCGCTGCGCCGGCCTTGCCGCCGAACTGCGCGAGCAGCAGGACAGCCACCAGCAGCGCCTGAACGATCTGCAGGGCTCGCGCGACGAGCTGCGTGCACAGTTTGCCGAAATGGCGACGAAGATTTTCGACGAGCGCGAGCAGCGTTTCGCCCAGACCAGCCAGCAGCACCTGGGGCAACTGCTCGACCCGCTCAAGGAGCGTATCCAGTCGTTCGAGAAGCGCGTCGAGGAAAGCTACCAACAGGAAGCCCGCGAGCGCTTTTCGCTGGGCAAGGAACTCGAGCGCCTGCAGCAGTTGAACCAGCGCCTGAGCGACGAGGCCACCAACCTGACCCAGGCACTCAAGGGCCAGAAGACCCAGGGCAACTGGGGCGAGTTGATTCTGGAGCGGGTGCTGGAACATGCGGGGCTCGAAAAGGGCCGCGAATACCAGACCCAGGTCAGCCTCAAGAGCGCCGATGGCGAGCGTTTCCAGCCCGACGTGCTGATCATGCTGCCCGGCGACAAGCAGGTGGTGGTCGACTCCAAGGTCAGCCTCACGGCCTACCAGCAATATGTAAACGCCAGTGAAACCGACGTGGCCCAGGCTGCGCTCAAGCAGCATGTGCTGTCGCTGCGCAACCATGTCAAAGGCCTCTCGGGGAAGGACTACAACCGCCTCGAGGGCCTGCACAGCCTGGATTTCGTGCTGTTGTTCGTGCCCATCGAGGCGGCGTTTTCGGCGGCGCTGCAGGCCGAGCCCAACCTGTTCCAGGAGGCCTTCGACCGCCAGATCGTGATCGTCAGCCCGACCACGTTGCTCGCCACCCTGCGGGTCATCGACAGCCTGTGGAAACAGGAGCGCCAGAGCCAGAACGCCCGCGAGATCGCCGAGCGCGCCGGCTGGCTGTACGACAAGTTCGTGTTGTTCATCCAGGACCTGGACGAGCTGGGCAACCGCCTGCAGCAGGTCGACAAGGCCTATGCCGCAGCGCGCAACAAGCTCTGCGAGGGGCGCGGCAACCTGATCAGTCGCAGCGAGCAGCTCAAGCTGCTCGGCGCGCGGGCCAGCAAGAGCCTGCCGGCCGACCTGCTGGAGCGCGCCATGGGCGGCACCGACAACCTTGCCGAAGGCCTTACTGCACCAGGCTCAGATGACGATTGAGCAGGGCGCGCAGGGCCGCCGGCTTGACCGGCTTGCTCAGGTAGTCGAGGCCGGCGGCATGTACCCGCGCCACGGTCTCGCCGTGGCCGTCGGCACTGATCACCACCCCCGGCACCGGCTCGCCCAGGCGCGTGCGTAGCCAGGCCATCAGTTCGGTACCGATTTCGCCGTTGTCCAGGTGGTAGTCCACCAACGCCAGATGCGGGCGCAGGCCCTTGTCGAGCAGGGCGGCGCATTCCTCGCGGTTGCGCGCCGTCGACACCAGGCAGCCCCAGCGGCTGAGCAGGCTGTTCATGCCGATCAGGATGCTGTCTTCGTTGTCCACGCACAGCACCTGCAACCCCGCCAGCGGCTGGCCGGCCTGTTCGGCTGCCTTTGCCTGGGCCGGGCTCGCGGCGCTGGCCAGCGGTACGCTGACGCGGAACACGCTGCCCTTGCCGGGCGATGAGCGCACCTCCAGCGGGTGGCCGAGCACCTTGCACAGGCCGTCGGCGATCGCCAGGCCCAGGCCCAGGCCTTTTTCGGCGCGGGTCTGGTGGCTGTCCAGGCGCTTGAATTCCTCGAAGATCACCTGCAGCTTGTCGTCGGCAATGCCCGGGCCGCGGTCCCACACTTCCAGCCACAGGCGGTCCCCGGCGCGGCGCACGCCCAGCAGGATCGGGCTCTTGCCATAGCGGAAGGCGTTGGTGAGGAAGTTCTGCAGGATACGCCGCAGCAGCTTGACGTCGCTGTGCACCCGCAGCTTGCTGCCACGCACGCGAAAATCCAGGCCCTGCTGCTGGGCCAGTACCTTGAACTCGGCACCCAGGGCGTCGAACAGTTCGCTGAGGGCGAACGGCTTGGCGTCCGGGTTGATCTTGCCGTTCTCCAGGCGCGAGATGTCCAGCAGGTCGCTGATCAGCTCTTCGGCCGAACGCAGGGCGCTGTCCATGTGCTGCACCAGTTGCTGGGCGTCGCCCGACAGGCCCTCTTCCTGGTGCGACAACGCGGCGGAGAACAGCCGTGCGGCGTTCAGCGGCTGCATCAGGTCGTGGCTCACGGCCGCCAGGAAGCGGGTCTTGGACTTGTTGGCCGCTTCGGCATGGCTCTTGGCCTCGGTCAGCGCCAGGTTCAGTTGCGACAGCTCGTGGGTTCGCTCGGCCACGCGCTGCTCCAGGCCTTCGTTGGCGTCCTTGAGGGCCTGCTCGGCCTCGCGGAAGGGGGTGATGTCGGTAAAGCTCATCACGAACCCGCCGCCGGGCATGGGGTTGCCGATCAGCTCGATCACCCGGCCATTGGGGAACAGCCGCTCGGAGGTGTGCGCGCGCCCCTGACGCATCCAGTGCAGGCGCCGCGCCACATGCACCTGGGCCTCGCCCGGGCCGCACAGGCCGCGTTCGGCGTTGTAGCGGATGATGTCGGCAATCGGCCGGCCGACACTGATCAGCCCGTCGGGGTAGTTGAACAGTTCCAGGTAGCGACGGTTCCAGGCCACCAGGCGCAGCGACTGGTCGACCACGCTGATGCCCTGGCTGATGTTCTCGATGGCCCCTTGCAGCAGGGCGCGGTTGAACTGCAGCACCTCGGAGGCTTCATCGGCGATGCGTACCACGTCCTCCAGCTGCATGTCGCGGCCTTCGATGGCCGCCTTGACCACGGCGCGGGTCGAGGAGGTGCCGAGCACGCCGGACAGCAGGCGCTCGGTGTGCTCGATCCATTCGCCGTCGGCGTTCTGGTTGGGGTTGAAGCCCTTGCCCTGGCGATAGGCGAAGCGGATGAAGCTCTGGCGCGCACGCTCTTCGCCGACGAAGCGCGCGGCCAGGTGCAGCAGGTCGTCGATCTGTACCGCCAGCAGCGAACGGCTGCTGGGCCGCGCGCTGGTTTCCTGGCCAATGAAGCGCCCGGCCTGCCAGTGCTCCGATACCCGCGTGCGCGACAGGATCGAAACCCAGGCGAACACCGTGAAGTTGCCTGCCAGCGACAGCACCACGCCCTGGGTCAGCGGGGTGATCGGCAGGTTGAGCGGGTTGCCGTGCAGCCAGGCCAGGCCCGGGAACAGCTCCAGCGACCAGCCCACGCTGTGGGCGGCAATCGGCAGTACCAGGGTGTAGAACCACAGGAAGGTGCCGGTGGCCAGGCCGGCGAACACGCCGCGGCGGTTGGCCTGCTTCCAGTACAGCGCACCGAGCATGGCCGGGGCCAGTTGGGTGACGGCGGCAAAGGCGACCTGGCCGATGGTGGCCAGGCTGGCGGTGGAGCCCAGCAGGCGGTAGCTGACGTAGGCCAGCAGCAGGATCACCACGATGGTCACCCGGCGTACCGTGAGCATCCAGTGGCGGAACACCTCGAACGGGCGCTCGGCGTTGTTGCGCCGCAGCAGCCAGGGCAGCAGCATGTCGTTGGAGACCATGGTCGACAGCGCCACGGCCTCGACGATGACCATGCCGGTGGCGGCCGAGGCGCCGCCGATGAAGGCCAGCAAGGCCAGCGCCGGGTGTGCTTCGGCCAGCGGCAGGCTGATCACGAACGAGTCCGGCAGCACCGAGTTGGGCAGCAGCATCTGCCCGGCCAGGGCAATCGGCACCACGAACAGCGCGGCGAGGATCAGGTAGGCCGGAAACACCCAGCGTGCCAGGCGCATGTCCTGCGGTTCGATGTTCTCCACCACGGTGACATGGAACTGGCGCGGCAGGCAGATGATCGCCATCATCGCCACGCCGGTCTGCACGATCATCGACGGCCAGTTGATGGTTTCCTGCCAGTAGCCGTCAAGGGCGGGCGCCAGGCGGGCCTGGCTGAACAGGTCGTCGAAGCCGTCATACAGACTGAAGGTGATGAACGCGCCCACGGCGAGAAACGCCAGCAGCTTGACCAGCGATTCGAAGGCGATGGCCAGCACCATGCCGCGGTGGTGCTCGGTCACATCCAGGCTGCGGGTACCGAACACGATGCTGAACAGCGCCAGCACCAGCGACACCACCAGCGCGGTGTCCTGCACGCGGCTGCCGGTGGCATCGGCCCCGGCACCGATCAGCAGGTTGACCCCCAGCACGATGCCCTTGAGCTGCAAGGCGATGTACGGCAGCACGCCCACCAGGCAGATCAGCGCCACCACCACCGCCAGGGTCTGGGACTTGCCGTAGCGCGCGGCAATGAAGTCGGCGATGGAGGTGATGTTCTCCTGCTTGCTGATCAGCACCATCTTCTGCAGCACCCAGGGTGCAAACAGCATCAGCAGTACCGGCCCCAGGTAGATGGGCAGAAAGGCCCAGAGTTGTTCGGCGGCCTGGCCGACCGCGCCGAAGAAGGTCCAGCTGGTGCAGTACACCGCCAGCGACAGGCTGTACACCCACGCGCGCAGGCGTGGCGGCAGCGGGGTGCTGCGCCGGTCGCCGTAGAAGGCGATGGCGAACATGATGGCCATATAGGCCAGGGCGACCAGGGCGATCAGCCCGCTGGACAGCGACATGAAAACTCCGAACGAAAAAACGGTAACGGCCAACCACGATCAATCAGTCTGGCACGCCGTTCTCACTTCGTCAGCGCCGACGAAGGTCGCAGTGGCAGAGCGTCGCAGTGCTCAGTCGCGCAGGGCCAGTTCGACCAGTTCATGCAGCTGCTGCAGGCGCGGGGGCGCTTCGGCGAACAGAATGCGAAACACCGTGGGAGCCACCAGCAGGTCGAGCAGCCGTTCCACCCCGGGGCCGGCTTCGCCACGCTGCTGCGCGCGGTCCAGCAAGGTCTGCAACTGGCCGCGCAGCAGGGTGGTGCAGTAGCCGGGGCAGGCGCTGCTGAGCACGTCGCGCATCATGTGTCGGCCGGGCTCGGAGCTCATCTCGTCCAGATACTGCTCGGCCCAGGCCAGCAGGTCGCCGCGCAAGGTGCCGGTGTCGAGGGGTTCACTGTCGGGGTGCAGGCGCTCCACCGCCACGTCGGCCAGCAGCGCCGCCAGTTCACCCCAGCGCCGGTAGATGGTCGAGGGGGTGACGCCGGCACGTGCGGCCACCATGGGCACGGTCAGGCTCGCGCGGTCCTGCTCCTGGAGCAGGGCCCGCACGGCGCTGTGCACCGATTGCTGGACACGGGCGCTGCGACCGCCCGTGCGAATACCTTCTTTGATCGCCATGGCGCGACCTTAACACAAAGGGTTTGCGTTAAGGATTAAGGGCGCGCAGACTGCACAAAAGCTAACGGTTAGCTTTAGTGGAGAAAGCACATGATCGGATTGTTCAGCCGTCCGGCGTCGGCGCGTTTGCGGCTGGTGTACCTGGCCGTCGCGCTGCTCGGGTTTCTGGCGGCTTCGAGTGCGCCGACGCCGTTGTACCAGCTGTATCAGCATGCGTGGCAGTTTTCGCCGGCAACCCTGACCCTGGTGTTTGCGGTGTATGCCTTGAGCCTGCTGGCGGCGTTGCTGACGGTGGGGTCGCTGTCCGATTACCTGGGGCGCCGGCCGGTGATCTTCGTGTCGTTGCTGCTCGAGAGCGTGGCGATGCTGCTGTTCATCCAGGCCGAGTCGGTGCCCTGGCTGCTTGCGGCGCGGTTGCTGCAAGGCTTTGCCACCGGCATGGCCACCAGTGTGCTGGGCGCCGCGCTGCTCGATACCGACCGCGAACAGGGGCCGTTGGTCAACAGCCTGGCGCCGCTGCTGGGCATGGCCTGCGGGGCGCTGGGCACCAGCGTGCTGGTGGAGTTCGCGCCGTGGCCGCTGCGCCTTGTGTATGGGGTGCTGCTGGCGCTGTTCGTGGTGCTGGCGCTGCTGGTGTGGCGTTTGCCGGAGAGCGTCAGCCGCCAGCCGGGCGCGCTGCGCGCCCTGCGTCCGAGCCTGCTGGTGCCGCCCCAGGCGCGTGGCGCGGTGTGGCGCATGCTGCCGGTGAACATTGCGGTGTGGGCGCTTGGCGGGTTCTTCCTCTCACTGGGGCCGTCGCTGGTGCGGGAGGTGAGCGGCCTGGGCTCCAGCCTGATCGGTGGCGCGCTGGTGGCGACCCTGACCCTCAGTGGTGCGCTGGCGATCTATCGGCTGCGCCTGCGCCCGGCACAGCAGGTGCTGGCGCTGGGCACCGGGCTGCTGGCCGGCGGGGTGGGGCTGATTCTGCTGGCGCTGTACAACGCCAGCCTGGTGCTGTTCTTTGCCGCCACGCTGGTGGCGGGCAGCGGCTTTGGTGCGGGGTTTCTGGGTGCGTTGCGCAGCACCCTGCCACTGGCCGAGGCCCATGAACGGGCGGGCTTGATGGCCACGTTCTACGTGCTGAGCTACCTGGCGTTCTGTGTGCCTGCGCTGGCGGCCGGGTTGATGGTGCGCCAGTTCGGGCTGGTAGCCACCAGCGAGGTGTATGCGCTGGTGCTGGTCGGTTTGTGCGCGGTGGCGGGGGTGTTGAACCTGCCGGCGATGCGCGGAGCGCGATCTATCTGATCTCGGTGGTGCTGCGTTTTCCGGCAAGAGCAGCGTGGATCTTTGTCGGCGCCGGCCTTCAGGCCTGGCGCCGTGCCCCCAGGCAATAGAACAGCCCCGCCAGCCCCACCGACAGCATCATCAGGTAGAACATCGCCGTCGGCATCAGGTGTGCCAGCGCAAACCCGCACAGCACCGGCCCCAGCGCCGCCCCCAGGTTGGACAGGTTCTGTGCGCCGTAATACACCCCGCGCAGGTGCTCCGGGGCAATGCTGTCGATGAACATGTATTCGGCCGGGATCACGATGATCTCGCCCAATGTGAACACCAGCATCGCCAGGCACCACACCCACAATGTCTGCGCCAGCGAGAACCCCAGCAACCCGATCACGAACAGCAGCATCCCGGCCAGCAGCCAGGGCATCAGCTGGCGACTGCCGATGCGCCGGCCGATGGCGTATTGCAGGGCGATCACCGTGATGGCGTTGGTCGCCACCAGGTAGCTGACGGTCTGGTTGGCCTGGATGGCCGATGTGGTGGTCACCAGGTACTGCGACAGGTAGGCCGTGAACTGGCCGAACACCACCGCGCTGAGCGCGCCGCCCAGGGTGAAGTACACCAGGCGCCGATCGCCGAGCAGGTGCCTGCCGACCGCCAGCAGGCCCAGCGTCGGCCCGCCGAGCCCGGCGCGTGCCGCACGCTCGCCCCGGCGTTGATAGCTCAGGCACATGCCCAGCCCCAGCAATGCCGACAGCACGAACGGCAGCCGGTCATCCAATAGCACCAGCGCCACCCCAACAAAAGGCCCGACGGCATAGGCGACGTTGCTCAGGGTGTACTTGATCGAGAACACCTCGCCGCGTGCCTGCACTGGCAACAGCGCGCAGAAGCCGGCCTTGGCGGCAATGTCCACCACTGCCAGGGTGAGGTTGATCACCACCAGGCAGGCAAACAGCATCCCCAGTTGCCGGCTGGCCACCGCCACGAAGAACGCCAGGGCGAAGGCCAGGGTGGAGAACACGATCACCGTGTAGCTGCGCAGGGTGTCGATCAGGTAGCCGCCGTACAGGCTCAGCAGCGAGCCGACGATCAGTGCACCGCCGATCATCAGGCCGATGGCGCTGATGCCCAGGGCGAAGTGCTCCGACAGGTACACCACCAGGTACGGCAGGGTGATGGCCCGCGCCAGGGTCAGCACGAAGGTGGTGCACAGCAGCAGGCGAACCTCGGCGCCATAGCCCCGCAGGCTTTCGAGCATGTTCACGTCCTTGTCCGGTGAGGTCAGCCGCCAGCATACGTCAGCCTTGAAAGGCTCGCGAACGGCTTATATATAGGTAAAACAGATAACAGTTAGAGAAATTACCCGTTATATCGATATTCCATAGGGTTGTAACATCGATTTCACCTCACCGGAGGACAGGAGACCGACACCATGACCTGCACCAAGATAGCCCACCCCTTGCGCCCGCTGAGCCGCCTGGCTCACCCGCGCGAGGTGATCCGACAGTTCACCCCCAACTGGTTCGCCGCGACCATGGGCACCGGCGTGCTGGCGCTGGCGCTGCGGCAGGCGGTGCCGGGGTTGTCGGGTATGGCCGAGGCGCTGTGGCTGCTGACCATTAGCCTGTTCGTGCTGTTCAGCGTGCTCTACACCGCGCGCTGGGTGATGTTCTTCGATGAGGCGCGGCGGATTTTCGCGCATTCCACGGTCTCGATGTTTTTCGGCACCATCCCCATGGGCCTGGCGACCATTCTCAATGGGGCGCTGGTATTCGGAGTCGAGCGGTGGGGCACGGGGGTGCTGCCGTGGGTCGAGGCGTTGTGGTGGCTGGACGTGGCCCTGGCGCTGCTGTGCGGGGTGGCGATCCCTTACCTGATGTTCACCCGCCAGGAGCACAGCATCGACCAGATGACCGCGGTATGGCTGCTGCCGGTGGTGGCGGCCGAAGTGGCCGCGGCCAGCGGCGGCCTGCTGGCCCCGCACCTGACGGACGTCCATCGCCAGTTCCAGGTACTGATCACCAGCTATGTGCTGTGGGCGGTGTCGTTGCCGGTGGCGTTCAGCATCCTGACCATCCTCACCCTGCGCATGGCGCTGCACAAGCTGCCCCAGGCGAGCATGGCCGCTTCGAGCTGGCTGGCACTCGGGCCGATCGGCACCGGTGCCCTGGGCATGATGCTGCTGGGCAGTGATGCACCGGCGATCTTCGCTGCCAATGGCCTGGGCAGCCTGGGCGAGATTGCCCGCGGGCTGGGGCTGGTGGCCGGTATCGTGCTGTGGGGCGCGGGGCTGTGGTGGTTGCTCACTGCCGTGTTGATCACGCTGCGCCATCTGCGCGATGGCATGCCGTTCAACCTGGGCTGGTGGGGCTTCACCTTTCCGCTGGGGGTGTATGCCCTGGCCACGTTGAAGCTGGCGGCGTGGCTGCAGTTGGGGTTCTTCACGGTGATGGGCCACGTGCTGGTGGTGGCGCTGGCAGGGCTGTGGCTGGTGGTGGCCAGCCGTACCCTGGCGGGGGCCTGGCGTGGCGAGCTGTTCGTGTCGCCGTGCATTGCGGGGTGCACGGGCAAGTGACGATGGTGGCAGTTTCGCCGGCAAGGCCGGCTCCGGCAGGGTTTTGCTGGCGCTAGAAGGCCTTGTCGGCGAAGCGGTTCATGCGGTGGCTTGCATTTACCCGTGCATCTGTGGCTTTTTGCGGGCTGGCTTCCTCCAATAACAAAGCCCCACTCAGGACCCTGGACGATGAGTCACCCCTCACAGTTTGCCCTGCTGCAAAAACGGCGCTTTCTGCCGTTTTTCGTCACCCAGTCGCTGGGGGCGTTCAACGACAACCTGTTCAAGCAATCGCTGATCCTGGCCATTCTCTACAAGCTCAGCCTGGGCGGCGACGGCACGATGCTGGTCAACCTCTGCGCGCTGCTGTTCATCCTGCCGTTCTTCCTGTTCTCGGCCCTGGCCGGCCAGTTCGGCGAAAAGTTCGCCAAGGATGCGCTGATCCGCACCATCAAGCTGGCCGAGATCGTCATCATGGGCGTGGGCGCCGCGGGCTTTCTCTATAACCACCTGTGGATGATGCTGGTGGCGCTGTTCGCCATGGGGACCCATTCGGCACTGTTCGGCCCGGTCAAGTACTCGATCCTGCCCCAGGCCCTGCGCGAAGAGGAGCTGGTGGGCGGCAACGGCCTGGTGGAGATGGGTACCTTCCTGGCGATCCTGGCCGGCACCATCGGCGCCGGGGTGATGATGTCCAGTACCCACTACGCGCCCATCGTGGCCAGCGCGGTGGTGCTGGTGGCGGTGCTGGGCTACCTGGCCAGCCGCGCAATCCCCCGTGCCGCGGCCTCGTCGCCGCAACTCAAGCTGCAATGGAACATCTTCAGCCAGACGGTCGCGACCCTGCGCATGGGCCTGAAACAGACCCCGGCGGTATCGCGCTCGATCGTGGGCAACTCGTGGTTCTGGTTTGTCGGTGCCATCTACCTCACGCAGATCCCGGCCTATGCCCAGGAGTGGATGCACGGCGACGAAACCGTGGTCACGCTGATTCTCACGCTGTTCTCGGTAGGCATCGCGGTGGGGTCGCTGCTGTGCGAGCGCCTCAGCGGGCGCAAGGTGGAGATCGGCCTGGTGCCGTTCGGCTCGTTCGGCCTGACGGTGTTCGGCCTGCTGTGGTGGTGGCATTCGGGGGATATCCCGGCCGCCGGCGCGCCGTATGACTGGCTCGCCCTGCTGGGCATGAGCAAGGCCTGGTGGATCCTGCTGTCGATCATGGGCCTGGGTGTTTTCGGTGGTTTCTACATCGTGCCGCTGTACGCGCTGATCCAGTCGCGCACCCCCGAAGACGAGCGTGCCCGGGTGATCGCCGCCAACAACATCCTCAATGCACTGTTCATGGTGGTATCGGCCGTGGTCACCATGCTGTTGCTGGGGCTGGCCAAGCTGAGTATCCCGCAGCTGTTTCTGGTGGTGTCGCTGCTCAATATCGCGGTCAACACCTACATCTTCCGCATCGTGCCCGAGTTCAGCATGCGCTTCATGATCTGGCTGCTCAGCCATTCCATGTACCGCGTCGAACACCGCGACCTGGACAAGATCCCGGATGAAGGCGCGGCGCTGCTGGTGTGCAACCACGTGTCGTTCGTCGATGCGCTGCTTATTGCCGGGGCCGTGCGCCGGCCGATCCGCTTTGTCATGTACTACAAGATCTACCGCCTGCCGGTGCTCAATTTCATCTTCCGTACTGCGGGGGCGATCCCGATTGCCGGGCGCAACGAAGACCTGCCGACCTACGAGCGTGCGTTCGAGAAAATTGCCGCCTACCTGGCCGACGGCGAGCTGGTGTGCATCTTCCCGGAAGGCAAGCTGACCTCCGATGGCGAGATCGATGCATTCAAGGGCGGATTGAGCCTGATTCTGGAGCGCACCCCGGTGCCGGTGATTCCGTTGGCGCTGCAAGGCCTGTGGGGGAGTTTCTTCAGCCGTGACCCGGCCAAGGGGTTTTTCCGGCGCCTGTGGTCGCGGGTGACCCTGGTGGCCGGTAGCGCCGTACCGGTGGAAACGGCGCAACCGGCGCTGTTGCGCGAGCGGGTCAGCGAACTACGCGGCACCTGGCGCTAGGCGCGGGGGCCAGGGTCAGCTGGCGCTGACCTTGAGCCCCACCAGGCCGATGATGATCAGTGCCACGCTGGCCAGGCGCATCAACGCCATGGATTCGCCAAACAGGATGATCCCGGCGATCACCGTACCCACTGCGCCCACACCGGTCCAGATCGCATAGGCGGTGCCCAGCGGCAGTTCCTTCATGGCAAGGCCGAGCAGGCCGAGGCTGACCGCCATGGCGGCAACCGTGAGCACAGTGGGCAGGGGGCGGGTGAAGCCGTCGGTGTATTTGAGGCCGATGGCCCAGCCGACTTCGAACAGGCCGGCGAAAAACAGGATGATCCAGGACATGCGCAGTACTCCATCTGTTGATGGGGCCGTCCCCGGATCGGTCACGCGGTGCGTCGTGAGGTCGTCCTCACAGTGCGCACTATAGTGCACATTTCCTTGCCGAGGGGCAAGAGGCGGTCAACGCGTGGCGTCGACCGCTGCCGTTTCGGCGACGGGTTCTTCCATGCGCCGGAACCAGGTCGAGAGTAGCGCACCGGAGATGTTGTGCCACACGCTGAACAGCGCGCTGGGCACCGCCGCCAGGGGCGAGAAGTGCGCACTGGCCAGTGCCGCGCCCAGCCCGGAGTTCTGCATGCCGACTTCCAGCGCCAGGGATTTGCGCTGGGCCAGCGGCAGCTTGAACAGCTTGCCGGTGACGTAGCCCAGGGCGAACCCGAAGGTGTTGTGCAGGATCACCACCGCCATGATCAGCAGGCCCGATTCGGCGATCTTGGCCTGGCTGGCCGCCACCACCGCGCACACGATCAGCACGATGCTCACCACCGACACCAGCGGCAGCACCTGCACCGCCAGGTGTACGCGCGGGCCGAGCAGGCGCTGGGCGAGCACGCCGAGCACGATCGGCAGCATCACCAGTTGCAGGATCGACCAGAACATCTCCATGAACGAGACCGGCAGCCAGGCCGAGGCCAGCAGCCAGATCAGCGCCGGGGTCAGCAGCGGGGCGAGCAGGGTGGTGACGGCGGCTATTGCCACGGCCAGGGCCAGGTCGCCCTTGGCCAGCCACGCCATCACATTGGAGGAGGTACCGCTTGGGCAGCAGCCGACCAGGATCACGCCCACGGCGATTTCGGCGGGCAGGTGGAACAGCTGGCACAGCAGCCAGGCCACGCCCGGCATGATCACGAAGTGGGCGACCACGCCCAGGGCCACGCGCCAGGGCTGGCGGAACACAGCGGCGAAGTCTTCGACCTTGAGGGTCAGGCCCATGCCGAACATCACCAGGCCCAGCAGCGGCACGATGGCGACCTTGAGGCCGATGAACCAGGCGGGTTGGAAGAAGGCCAGGAGGGCAAACAGCAGCACCCACCAGGCGAATGTATTGCCGACGAAGCGGCTGAGGGCAGCGAGGGCGCGCATGGGGGGGGCTCCTTTTTTATTATCGACGGCCCCATCGCGGGTCAAGCCCGCTCCCACAAGGATTGCAGCGACCCTGTAGGAGCGGGCTTGACCCGCGATGAGGCCCGCATGGCCTCTATATAGCTATATAGAGAGCAGACGATCAGACCCCCTGCGGGATCTCCTCCCCACCCAGCGCTTCGAACAGCGCCGGCAGGAAGTCGCCGAAGGTCAGCATCATCAGGGTGAAGCTGGCATCGAGCTGGCCAAGGGCCTCTTCGCCGCCGTCTTCCTCGGCCTGGTCCTGCAGCAGCTCTTCGAACTTCAGGCGCTTGATCACCATCTTGTCGTCCAGCACGAACGACAGCTTGTCCTGCCAGGCCAGCGACAGCTGCGTCACCACCTTGCCGGTACCCAGGTGCAACTGGATCTCGTCGCTGGTCAGGTCCTGGCGCTTGCAGCGTACGATGCCGCCGTCTTCGTGGGTGTCGCGCAGCTCGCACTCGTCCAGCACATAGAAGTCGGGCGCAGCCTTCTGCGACTTGACCCAGTCGGTCAGGGTCGCGCTTGGGGCGATCTTCACGGTCACCGGGCGCACCGGCAACGAGCCCATCACTTCACGCAGGGTCGACAGCAGGTCCTCGGCACGCTTGGCGCTGGCCGAGTTGACCAGGATCAGGCCCTGCTTGGGCGCGATGGCGGCGAAGATCATCGAACGACGGATAAAGGCGCGGGGCAGGAAGGCCTGGATGATCTCGTCCTTGATCTGGTCACGCTCCTTCTTGTAGACCTTGCGCATCTGCTCGGCTTCGATCTCGTCGATCTTCTCCTTGACCGCATCACGCACCACGCTGCCGGGCAGAATGCGTTCTTCCTTGCGTGCCGCGATCAGCATGAAGTCGCCACTGACATGCACCAGGGGCGCATCTTCGCCCTTGCCGAAGGGCGCGACGAAACCGTAGGTGGTCAACTCCTGGCTGGCACAGGGGCGCGCCGGCTTGCTGGCCAGTGCGGTTTCCAACGCCTCGGCGTCGAACTGGATGTCCTGGGTAAGGCGGTAGGGCAGCAGGTTTTTGAACCACATGGGGTGCATCTCTCCTCGGTACATAAGGAGGGCATTATTCTCCGAGCGGCGTGTTCAGGCCAAGCCCGCTAAGTCATTGGAAGGCCTGAAAAATAATTTTAAAAAAGTGCTTGCCAGAGTGTGAGGTGCTCCGTAGAATGCGCGCCACACCGAGACGAAGGGTGATTAGCTCAGCCGGGAGAGCATCTGCCTTACAAGCAGAGGGTCGGCGGTTCGATCCCGTCATCACCCACCACTTCTCAGTGTATCG
>NZ_QKRS01000001.1:566668-576427 GCF_024261405.1 Pseudomonas sp. FBF18
ATTAGCTTCAGGGCCCACTGAACTCCCTGAAGCCACAAACGAAGCGACCTTAGGGTCGCTTTTTTTGTGCCTGGCGTTTGGCCGCGCCTGCCATGCATCCCCCTCCAACAACGAAAAAGGCGCCGCTGAGGGCGCCTTTTCCAGACAGCCTCGCGCCGTCTTACCAGTTGTAGGTCACGTCTGCACTCAGGGTGCGGCCTTCGCCGTAATAGCAGTCCAGCCCGCCATTGCAGGCCGCCACGTACTTCTCGTCCGTGAGGTTCTGCAGGTTGGCCTTGAGCTTCACGCCCTTGACGTGCAGCGGCGATTTTTCCAGGTCATAGGACACCATGGCGTCATACACGGTGTAGGACGGAATCTGGAAAGAGTCGCCCACGTAGTCCGAACCGTAGCTGCTGCGCACATAGCGCGCGCCCAGGCCCACACCGAACCCGGCCAGTACGGTGGAAACGTCGAAATCGTAGTTGACCCACGCCGAAGCGGTCAGCGGTGGCTGCATGGCCAGGGTACGGCCTTCGCGGCCGTCGTTGATGCTGCGCCACTTGATCTGGTTGCGTGATACCGCAGCCAGCACGCTCAGGTTGTCGGTGACATTGACCTTGCCTTCCAGCTCGACACCACGCGAACGCACCGAGCCGCTCTGCACGCTCAGGCTCGGGTCGTCGCGGTCGTTGGTCAGCATGTTGTCCTGGTCGATCTGGTAGGCGGACAGCTGGATGAAACCGTCGATCGACCTGGGCTCGTACTTGATGCCCACTTCATACTGCTTGCCGTTGGTGGGGTCGAAACCCGAACCGTTGGCGTCGACACCGGACAGCGGCAAAAACGACTCGGCGTAACTCACGTAGGGCGTCACACCGTTGTCGAACGAGTAGCCCAGCCCCGCACGCGCGGTGAACTTTTCATCCTTCTGGTTGGTGTGGCCGCCGTTGAGCGGCGTCTTGTTGTCGGTTTCGGCAAAGTCATAACGGCCGCCCACGGTCAGGAACCATTTGTTCCACAGCAGTTGATCCTGGGCATACAGGCCGGTCTGGGTAATGGTGTTGTCCCAGCGGTAAGGCTGGGTGAAAGTGAACTTGCTGCCGTAGACCGGCTTGTACAGGTCGATGCCCGGGCCGCGACGGTCGTATCGGCCGAGGAACTCGGAGTTGAAGTGGTAGTAGTCCACCCCCAGCAGCAGGGTGTGGTCCAGCTCGCCGGTCTTGAACTTGGCCTGGGCGGTGCTATCGATGCCGTAGACCCGGTTGTGCTGCGCCCAGTCCACCCCGAAGCGGTCTGCCTGGTAGCTGAAGTCGTTGGCGCCGGTGACCGGGTTGGGGCCGAATGAATAGCCGTGCAGTGGCGCGACGTAGCGGTCGTCGAGGTCGGCGTAGCGTGCGTTCTGCTTGAGGGTCCAGGTGTCGTTGAGCTCGTGGGCGATCTCGTAGCCGACCACGAACTGCTCGCGGTCATATTTGTTCAGGCCCGGCTCGCCGATGAACAGGCTGCGGCTGATGCGCCCGTTGGCGGTGCTGTACACCGTGCCCTTGGCCGGCAGGCCCTGGGCTTCCGGGGTGTCGCGGTCTTTCTGGTACTGGCCGAACACCGTGACGGTGGTGCGCTCGTTGGCCAGCCAGGTCAGGCTGGGCGCCAGCAGCATGCGGTTCTGGTCGGCGTAGTCGATCTGCGAGTTGCTGTCGTTGACCACGCCGGTCAGGCGATAGAGGAACTGACCCTGATCGTCGATCGGGCCACCGAGGTCGAAGGCCCCGTACTTGCGGTCGTAGCTGCCGCCACCGATGACCACTTCATGCAGCGGCGTGGCGGTGGGGCGCTTGCTCACCATGTTGACGATGCCGCCCGGCTGGTTCTGGCCATACAGCACCGACGCCGGGCCCTTGAGCACTTCGATGCGCTCCAGGGTGTAGGGGTCGATCTGCAGCGAGCCACCCGTGCTGCCGCCGCTGTAGGGCAGGTGCAGGCCGTCCAGGTACAGCGGGGTGGGGGAGAAGCCGCGGGAGGTGGGTTCATCGAACACCTTCACCCGGTCGGCGAAGCCGCCACCGGTCATGCCGGCGGTGTAGCGCAGGGCCTCGGTGACCGACTGGGCGCCGCGCATCTTCACTTCGTCCTGGGTGATGACGTTGATCGTCTGCGGGATCTCGCTCAGGGCCGTGTCGGTCTTGGAGCCGGTGGCGCTGCGCTTGGCCACGATCCCGTCGACCGGGCCGTAGGCCGATTCGGTTGCGCGGCTGTCGATGTTGGTGGCGCCCAGCACCACGGACGCATCGGCGGCAGGCAGTTTTTCCAGCAACAGGGTCTGACCGTCCAGCAACTGCCAGGTATGGCCGCTGCCCTGCAGCAACCGGTCCAGGGCCTGGGCCAGGGTAAAGGCACCCTGCAGGGCCGGACCGGACCGGCCAGCCAGGTCGCTGGAGTTGAACACCAGACGTACGTTGGCCTGGTCGGCCAGTTGAGTGAGCATCCGGTCCAGCGCCTGGGGCGCCAGGTTCAGGGTCAGGCGCGTGGTGGTTTCGGCTGCGTGGGCCAGCGGCAGGGTCAGCGGCACTCCGCCACCCAGGGTCAGAGCGATGGCCAGCGTCAGGGTGCGGCCACTGAACGGAAAAGCGTTGGAAAGCGCCTGCATTGAAATCGTCCGTCATCAAATGTTGGTAAGAAGCGATATTTATGAGAAGTATTCGCGTTCAAACCAACGACGATTCATTGCCGTCAACCTTGCCAACAAAATCCGGATTTATTTTTCTTCGACGCTCTCGCGGTTCATCACCAGGGTCAGCCACGGCAGTTGCACGACCCGCAGCGGTTGGGTGCGCGCCAGGGTACTGAACATCTGCGCACCGTCGTCCAGGTTGAACACCCCGCTCACCGCCGTGCTCGGCAATTGCCCCGTCACCACCAGTGCGCCGGGTACATAGCGCCCGATTTCGCTGACCACCTCGTCGAGTGGGCGTCGATTGAAGATCAGCTTGCCGCGCTGCCATGCCGCATCACTGGTCAGGTCCAGCGGGCGCGTGGAGGACGGTGGCAGGCCCTGGGCATAGTCCAGTTGCTGGGCCGGTTCCAGGCGCGCGCTCTGGCCACCGGACGTTACCTGCACCACGCCCTCGCTGACGCCGACCCGCACCTGCTGTTCGAGCAGGTTCACGTCGAACCGGGTGCCCAGTGCCTGGGCCGTGCCTGCGGCGGCATGCACCACGAATGGACGCGCCGGGTTCTTGCTGACCTGGAAAAGCGCCTCGCCCTTGATCAGGTCGATATCGCGACGCGTGGACGAATAGCGCACCGACAGTGCGCTGGCGCTGTTGAGCCAGACCTCGCTGCCATCCTCCAGCACCAGGTGCCTGCGTTCGCCGACGGCGGTCGACTGGTCGGCCATGTACACCTTCATTGGCTGCCCCAACTGGGTCACGGCCAGCACCGCCAGCCCGGCGGCCAGCGCAGCCCATCGCAAGGGTTTTGCACGGCGTTGGGGCGCTGGCGGCACGAAGGATTGCGCGGTGGCCGTCTGCGCTACCCCGTGCCACATCTGCTCGGCCAGCCGCGCCGCTGCTTCGTGCGCCGGGCTGCGCTGGCGCCACTGGCGAAACGCGGCATGATCCGACTCGCTGGCATTCCCCGACATCAGCATCACCCACTGCTCGATGGCCTGATCCTCCAGCTCGACAGGGGATGGTTGGGAAGGGTTGGGTCTAGTCATGATGAGGGGCTGCTGAAACCTTCAGAGGGGGCGTACCGGGCATTCTAAATAGATTCCGACTGACGTAGCCAATCGCGGCAGTGCCGCATGGCTTGCACAATGTACTTGCCCACCGTGCTTTCGGACACGTCCAGGCGCACGGCGATCTGTGCATGGGTCAAGCCTTCGAGGCGATTGAGCAGCAGTGCCAGGCGCGCCTTGCTGGGCAACTGGGCCAGGCTGCGGTCCAGTTGTTCGATTGCTTCGGCAGCCAGGAACTGCTTCTCGGGGGAGGCGAGGGGGTCGCAGACGTCCAGGTTGTCACTGACGTCGTCATGCAGCGCCGAGCGTCGCTGTTCCTGGCGCAGGCGGTCGATGGCAAGGTTGCTGGCAACGCGAAAGACAAAGGCACGCGGTTCGAGAATCTGCGCCGTATCGGACAGGCTGGCCAGTCGCAGGTAGGTGTCCTGGGCCACGTCCGCGGCCTTTTCCACATTGCCCATGCGCCGTGCAAGAAACGCCAGAAGGTCGGCGTAATGCTCCTGGAAGGCGCTGACCAGCGGGTTGACGGCGGAGGTTGGGGTGGACATCCATTGTGCTCGTGCGACGTAATGCGCAAGCTTATCTCAAATGAGAATGACTATCATAGATATGTTTTTTTACAGGTCAGGCCTTTTTCGCCGTGTGTGCATTCGTTGTTTGTCGAGGTGGGGGGTTCAGTTAAAGTAGGGCGCCTTTCAGCAGGCCGGGCGAGCTCCGGCCGCTGGCCGATGACGACCACTGCCAGAGACCTCATATGCAGGATGCAACCCCCGCCGCCGCGCCCTTGCTGGGCATTGACCTGGGCACCACCAACAGCCTGATCGCCGTATGGCAGCAAGGCCGTGCCCAACTGATCCCGAATGCCCTTGGCGAGGTGCTCACCCCCTCGGTGGTCAGTATCGATGACGACGGCAGCATCCTGGTGGGGCGCGCCGCCCGTTCGCGATTGACCACCCACCCCGATCGCAGCGTCGCGGCATTCAAGCGCTTCATGGGCAGCGAAAAGCGCCTGGAGCTGGGCGGGCAGGCATTCAGCCCCGAAGAGCTCTCGGCCCTGGTGCTGGGCTCGCTGAAGCACGACGCCGAGGCCTTTCTGGGCTGCGCGGTGCACGAGGCGGTGATTTCGGTGCCGGCCTATTTCAGCGATGAACAGCGCAAGCGCACCGTGTTCGCCGCCGAGCTGGCGGGCCTCAAGGTGCAGCGCCTGATCAACGAACCGACCGCCGCCGCCATGGCCTACGGCCTGCACGAGCAGAAATTCGAGCGCACCCTGATCTTCGACCTGGGGGGCGGTACCTTCGACGTCACTGTGCTCGAATACGCCCTGCCGCTGATCGAGGTGCATGCTTCCACCGGCGACAACTTTCTTGGCGGCGAAGACTTCACCGAAGCGCTGCTGCAGGCCTGCCTGAAGGACTGGGGCATGACCCTGTCCAGCGTCGAACCGCAGGCGCTGGCGAGCCTGTACGACAGCATCGAACTGCTCAAGTGCAAGCTGGGCGAAGGCCCGCAGACGGTCTACTGGAAGGGGGCCGGCGAGCCCCGCGAGTGGACCCTGGACGAGCTGGGCGCGCAGACGATCTGGGAGCCGCTGCTGGGCCGGGTGCGCGCGCCCATCGAGCAGGCCCTGCGCGACGCGCGGCTGAGCCCGCGCGACCTCGACAGCCTGGTGCTGGTGGGCGGTGCCACGCGCATGCCGGTGGTGCAGCAGATGGTGGCCAAGCTGTTCGGCCGCCTGCCGTACCGCCACCTCGACCCCGACACCATCGTCGCCCTGGGCGCTGCCAGCCAGGCGGCCTGCAAGGCGCGCGACTCGGCCATCGAAGAGCTGATCCTGACCGACGTATGCCCCTACACCCTGGGCATCGAGACCACCCGCGGCGCCAACATCAGCGGGGTATTCTCGCCGATCATCGAGCGCAACACGGTGATACCGACCTCGCGGGTGCAGCGCTTCTACACCTCCCACGAGCAGCAGAAGACCATCAACGTCGAGGTCTACCAGGGCGAGCGGCCGTGGGTGCGTGACAACATCTTCATCGACAGCTTCGTCGTCGAGCTGACCCCGATGGACAAGATCCAGTCACTGGACATCCGCTTCAGCTACGACATCAACGGCCTGCTCGAAGTCGACGTGACCCTGGTGGACACCGGCAAGCGCCACAGCCACAGCATCGACCGCAGCCCCACCGGGCTGGATGAAGAGGCGCGCCAGAACAGCCATCAGCGCCTGGCCGGGCTGAAGATCCACCCGCGCGATGCATTGCCCAACCGAACCCTGACGGCGCGCCTGGAGCGCGCCTGGATGCAGTGCCTGGGCGATGAGCGCGAGCAGATCGGCACCTGGCTGAGCGACTTCAGCCAGGTGCTGGCCACCCAGCAGTCCAGCCTGATCGCCAGCCAGCGCCAGCAGTTGAACGAGGCGCTGGACGCACTCAACCT
This sequence comes from Pseudomonas sp. FBF18, assembly GCF_024261405.1. Classification (NCBI taxonomy): domain Bacteria; kingdom Pseudomonadati; phylum Pseudomonadota; class Gammaproteobacteria; order Pseudomonadales; family Pseudomonadaceae; genus Pseudomonas; species Pseudomonas sp. FBF18. Next base: position 572,829 of record NZ_QKRS01000001.1, read on the forward strand.
CTAGCCGATCAGGCGCCGCAGCACAGCCTGCAGCCCGCCGCTGAGGGCGTCGGGGTCATGATGCTCCGGCGACACGCCCCAGCGGTTGGGCAGCACGTCGCCGGGCATCACCACCAGCACCAGCGGCAGGAACGGCAGCGCTACCGACAGTGCAGCCAGCAGCACCATCACCACGATCCCGTGGCCGATGTCGTGCAGCCGGCGCAGGCAGGTGCCGAACAGCAGGGCCAGGCCCAGGCCGATCTTGACCATGGCCTCGGGCGCATCGCTGGAGGTGATGGCAAGCACCAGGGTGACGAAGAACCACAACATCAGCTGGCCGACGAATGCGCCACGGCCCAGGCGCGTGTTCCAGCGCCAGAAGGCCCAGGGCGATACTGGCTGAAGATCGGCCTGGGCCAGCAGCAGGCGCTCGCACCAGGACAACACCGCGGTCAGCGCAAAGCGCAGGCCGATACCGGTGCTGGGGTCATCCTTGGCCTTTTGCAGCTGCTTGAGCACCTTGAGGCGCGGTACGCCGACACGGCCGTAGCGGATCAGGCCCTTGAGCGTATCCATGACCTGGTAGAACACCGCGCTGTCCATGCCGTAGGCATCGAGTTTCTCGCGCGGCGGCCGGTTCGGCTCGCCCTTGATCAGGCCGCTGCGAAAGGCTTCGAACCACGGCTCTTCACTGGAGATGTCGGCCATGGTGCGCAGCAGCACGCGGTGCTGTTCGGCATCCAGTGCCGGGTCGTGGTAGAGCACCGCCCAGAACAGCATCATGCCCAGCAGGTCGTCGGCGAAGGCCTCTTCGTCCTTCTGGTAGCTGGCCAGCAACGCCAGCGTGCTGGGCAGGCGCGCACTGCTCAGGGCCTGGTCCGGCGCGGGCAGGCTGTCGGCAATGGCTTTTTGCAGCGGGTCGCGGCTGTCCAGCCAGCCCAACAGCCCATCGAGGTTGCCTTGTTCCTGCAGCAGGTTCAGCAGCAGGGTATGGACCTTTGCCAACGGATGGCCGGGTGGGCACTGCAGGGTGTCGAGCATGCTCGGCGTCACCAGCGCCAGCCAGCGTTGTGGCGCCTGGGCCAGGGCCAGCATGAACAGTGCCTGGCGGTGCCAGTGCCACAACTCGGCGCCGGCCGGGGCGGGAGGCAGCACCACGCCTGCGGCGCCCAACTCGCATTGCATCTCCAGGCCGAACGGTACCGGCATCATGGCGCGCGGGCTGAAGGTCTCGTGCAGGCGGGCCAGGGTGCGCCCGTCGTAGGCGCGCAGGCGGCGCAGCCAGTCGCGGCACAGGGTGGTGGCGCCGTCCTTGAGCACGTCGGGCAGTTGTGGGTGCGGCGAGTTGCTGTTCAGGAACGCCTGGATCGCCAGGGGGATCGGCGCCTGTTGCAGCCAGGCCAGTTGCTGTTGGGCCTGGTAGCGCAAGCCGTCGAGGATCAGTTCATCGATCAGGTGGCTGCTTTTCGGTTCGTCGAGCACCTGTTGCAACAGCGCGGCGTCACCGCAGTGCAGGGCCCAGGCGTGACGGTACAGACGCTGCAGGGCCGGGTCCGGGTGTTCGTCGATCAGGCTGGCGAGCAGTTCCAGCTCACGCTCATCGGTGGCCCGCCAGTCGACGAACTGCCCCGCGATGCCGTCCAGTTCCAGGCGCGCGGCCTGGAACCAGCGCGTCAGGGTTTCCGGGCGCTGCGCCGGGCTGCCCAGGGTCTGTTCGTCTTCGCTCAGGTCGTCGGGCCAGGTGCGCACCGGTGCCAGGCGGTCGAAGGCCTGGATCATCAGCGGCAGGCGTTGCGGCTGGTGCGCGGTGCACAGGTCCAGCAGCTCGCGGGCGGCCACCGGGTGGCGGAACTCCAGCCACAGGCGGCTCCAGCACGACAGCGCTTCTTCTTCCTTGCCCAGCAGGCTGGCCTGGCAGGCCAGCTGGTACAGCGCGTCGACATCGTCGGGCTGTAGCGCCTGGCGTTCGACGCACAGCGCGTACAGGCTCGGGCTGGCCACCCCGGCCTGGCCGATCTGCAGCAGCAGGCGTTCGACCAATGCGGCGTCCGGGGGCAGGGCGACCACGGTGTGTTCCCGGGCGAAAGCGGCCAGTTCGAACAGCGGGCGGTTGTTGTAGAGGTGGTCCAGGCTGCGCAGGTACCACAGGGTTTCCAACTGCGCAGCCGTAGACCAGTCGTTCATCAGGCGCATGTCGAACGGGTCGGGGGCGGCGAAGCGAGCCAGCAGCGTCTCGACTTCCTGCGCCTCTTCGAAGCCCAGGCGCAGCAACTGTTTGTCCCAGGCCAGGCGCTTGGCCAGTACCTGCACGCAGGCATTGGACAGCTGGCCGGCTTCTTCCAGGCGCCACAGCAGCTCCCAGCTTACGTCCTCGAGTTCTTCGAGGGGCAACTGGTCGAGCTCACGCAAGTAGTCCTGCCAGGCATCGACGTTGTAGCGCCGGGCCGGGTCGGCGAGCATGCGGGCGAAGGTGGCGATGACCGGGTGCACGCGGGGCGGGCGCGGCGGGCGTTCTGCGTAGGCCTGTTCTTCGCCGGCGTCCTCGTCGTCTTCGTCATCGTCATCCGTGCGGGTGGCGAGCTTGAGCGCATGCTCGTAGGCCTGGCGCAGCAGTTGGAAGCCCTGCGGGTCGGTTTCGGGGTGAAACTCCGGCAGGCGGGCGCGGTAGGCGCCGCGGATGACGTCCTGGTCCTTGGTGGGCTCGATGCCCAGCTTTATCCAGCAACTCATGACCAGGTGCCCTCCTCGAGCGAATCGGGCCGGGGCGGGTAGTCCAGCGGCAGGTCCCAGGGCAGGCTGGCGAACAGTGCCTTGCCGCGCTTGAGCATGTTCATGATGATGCAGCGGTTCCAGTGCTCGGCGCCCTGGCGGTCGATACGGTAGGGGTAGACGTCGTCGTCATGGCTGGAGCAGTTCCATAGCGATTTGCCGAACATGTAGCCGGCGATGTAGGTGTCCCAGCTGTTGTAGAAATGGCGTGCGCGCAGTGCCAGGCGGCTGTGCAGCCAGAGGCTTTCGGGCTCGGTGATCAGGTTCTCGAACACCCCGGCGCGCAGCAGGTAGCCCATGCGGCCCAGGTCCCAGGCGCGGGTGCCGCCGAAGCCGCAATCGGCATAGGTGCGTGCGGCAAATTCATAGTTGGCGCGCTCGCGCGGGCCCAGCTCGTCAAGCAGTGCCTGCCATTGGCTGGGTTGGCGGCGAGGGTATTGCCAGTAGGCGTCGTTGAGTTTTTCGGCGTGGCCGGTGTCGGCCATGCGCAGCATGTCGAGCAGCTCGCGGCGGTTGTTGATGCCCCACCATTTTTTCAGGTCCAGGTCCCCTTCGGCTTCGAAGTAACGGGGGGAGGTGAGGCTGGCGCCGTTGAGGGCGGCCATGGGGGCAGAAAGGGCGTACAGCCAGTGCTGTTCAATCTCTTCCATGAATAGAAGGCTCCGGGGTCGACGGGGAATGGGCGGGGTCGACCGTAATGGCGCGGATTGTAGAGAGGCGGGGCGGGTGGGGCAATTGGATCCAGATTTTTTCGGCAGTGGTGTCTACCGGTGCTGGTTTTCTTGCTCTTGCTCTTGCTCTTGCTCTTGCTCTTGCTCTTGCTCTTGCTCTTGCTGGTGCTGTTGCTG